>CAYPIF010000047.1:0-16359 GCA_964410735.1 uncultured Thermoplasmatales archaeon | reverse complement strand
GAGAGTATATTAAGAAACAAGGGCGGAAAGGAAAACAGCTAAAGCTCTTCGATTTTCCTTAATCATGCCCCATAGCTTGCTATGGGGTTCTTGACTTTTCCTTTTTTGTTTGGACCATTTTAAAAACAGACGGTAAATGGATCGTGTATGATCCATCTTTTTGAATGATGATCGGTTCATTCTCAAGAAGTGCTTTGACATCGATGTTATATTTCCCAGGGGGTTGAATGTCGATCGTCTCCGGTGTTTCAGAGTGCTTATAATCACTCAGTACTTTTTGGATGCGTTGAGATCTATATGATTCATCCTGTATCTTAGATATCTCCTTTGAATCCTCTGTCTCAAATGTTGGTTTTCGAGGTTGGTCCGGCAGATGTTGCTTCAATGCTTTTCGGATATCCTTGGGTTTCATCGTCACCCAGTTACCCGCTTTATCAACGAGATCACTGTTCTGTTGTCCCAACATATCCATAAGTGTTTCGTTAAGATCCTTTCCTACTTGATCCTGTATCTTTTCTCTTTCCTGTTGATCCAAAGGTTCCTTTGTAAAGAAGAAACGATTTCCACCACAGTTCGGACAGCCCTTGAGGAGTTGTGGTGAACCCTCTTCAAAGACAGTTCCACATTTAAGACATTGATGGGGCATATCTATTATGCTCCTTTCCCGGGGATGATCTTCGTCTCGATCATATTACTATCTTTGCTAACTGTTTGTAGGAGATCTGCAGGACCTATCACAGTCATACGTGGTTTTCGAACAATACCGAGTATTTTCTGCACAAAACTTGGTTTATCTTCCCCATATCCTTCCATTTCTATCCCAATAAAGGTATCTTCCTTTATCTCTTCCATTGTTCTCTTAATGAGTTCTGTTTGCTCCATTGGTGTTAGCCCATGTTCTAGGACAAGGACTTTACCATTTTGTACCTCATCAAGTATGAATTGAAGTTTTTGTTGAGAGCTGAACTGTTCGAGTTTCTGTCTGGATACAAGGTTCACTGCTATTCCTTTATCCTTTTTAGTCATTGTTACGTCACCTCCGTTTCTTCCTTCGTTTCTTTCCAAACTGCTCGATCATGACTGAATAAAGATCCTCTGAGTTATACCCTGTTAATGCGCTGATAGGAATCACTGGGTGTTGTGGGAATGCTGATTTCAATGTTGCCGGACTTGATTCTTCCATGTCAATCTTATTTGCTGCAATGAGAACAGGAAGATTCCGTGCCTCAAGGTTTCCTAATATCGTTACATTGACCTGTGTGAATGGGTCTTGCGTAGCATCCATGACAAGAAGAACACCATCGACATCCTCAAGCCATCTGATCGATTCGATAACACCTTCTGTTGCCTCTTTTGCACGTTGTTTCGATTCTTGTTTCGTAAGGCCAAATGTGTTCATGAACTCTTTATAATCGACTTTTGTGGAAATGCCCGGTGTGTCAACAATATCCAAATAAAGGGAAGAACCACCATTTTCGATCTTTACATCTTTTTTACATGTTGCTTTTCTCGTCTCATGAGGTACCTCTGAAACTGTTCCCATGAGATCCCCAGTCCAATCCTGAAGTATTCGATTCGCAAGTGTTGTTTTCCCAACATTAGGTGGACCGTAGATTCCAATACGTGCATGTTTTTTACCAAATATTCTTCGCAGTATTGATGACAAACTGGACCTTTCAAATAATCCCATCCAATCTTTCCTCCTAGAAAACAGGATATCCTCTAAATTTGTATCGGGTTTGTGCTTTATTAGTTTAGCGGTACTTTTTCAAAGTTTTTTTGTACATAAAAAATACCTCTTATATCTTAAGAACATACCTCAAAAAAGGAATGTAAACATCGTATTTTAACACCCCCTTATCGATTAAATGATAATCCTTATATATCAACAACCTCATTCTATTCATGGTACCACATTTTGTGGGAGGCTAATATGATGAGTGAGGAAGATATGATTACTGGGAGTGCTCAAGAATTTGACTCCTTTGAAGAGAGACTCAAGCAGGTCGCTAATGAGATTGATAGCATCAAGAACTCTTTTACAAAAGGAACAGAGGATCTATCTCGCATTAAAAACATGCTAGATCTAGATGCATTCAAAGAAGTTTCTTCAGCGATACAGAAATTCGAAGGGCAAATAAACGAGATCGAACGGCAACGTGAAGAGGCGTACCAAGGTGCAAAGAAGTACAGCGCTGAACTTGAAAAGGAAAAAGAACGATTGATTAAACTGTGGGATGCATATAAGAAGCAGGAAGAAGAGCTCTCAAAATCAGAATCAAAGATCCAAGCATATGAGGAACGAGCACGAAATGCAGAGACCGCAAAGAATCAATTGGAACAAGAGTACACAACAAAGATATCAACACTTCAAGAGAAACTAGAGACAATGCAGAATGACACAGTAAAATTGCAGGAATATGAACAGAAACTTGATGATTATGCAAATATGAACAATACGATTGAAGAGGAAAACAAGAAACTACACACGGAACTTCAGGGCAACCGACAGACAATCGACAATCTACAACAACAGATTGGAAAATACAAGGAATATGAACAATATGTTCAATACAAGGATAAGTATGAACAAGTGAACCAATCCTATGAAAAGGAAAAGGAACGCCTTACAAAGCTCTATCATCTCTACGAAGAAACAGAGCATGAATGTAAAACGTTAAAACAAGCAAACGACCAATGGCAGAACTGGTTCACTTCAAATAAGGATATCTTTGATAGATTGTTCTCAGCAGCACCACCATCAACACCTAAAACATCCTATCAACCCCCAAAACAACCAACGATGACCGCACCCCGACAACCAAACCCAAATCAACAAACACAGCAAAAACCTACTACTCAACCCCAAACAAAGACCGCGACATCTCCAGCAGCACCACCTCAGCCACCAGAGAAAAAGAAGAAGAAACTCATTTTTAGAAAATAATCATTTTCCTCTTTTTCCTCCTTTTATTTTCATCTTTTTTAGAGTACTTGTATTGAGCTTATCCCTTCTGATTCTTCCACCTGGAGAACATATCTCATATGATGTTTGACATCCTCCACATGTGTGATAAGGAATATTTGCTTAAACTTACTAGAGAGTCGATAAAGTGCCTCCATGATATTCTGCTGCCGTATTGCATCCTGTGATCCAAATATCTCATCAAGAATAATGAACTGGAAGACACCCTGCGATCGTTCTGTGATGATCTCGGATATTGCTAAGCGTATGCAGAGGTTTGCGAGATCGATCTCCCCACCGGAGAAACGTTCAATAGCATACGATGTTCCCTCATCAAAGAGAAGCATGTTGTATTGTTCATCAAGACTAATCTCTTGATATTTCCCATCGGTAAGATCCTGGAAAAATGATGAAGCGTAACTTGATAATGCAGGCCGAATCCTTGAAATAAGATATGATCTGAATCCAACCATCGTGTCCTGCAGGAGGGAGAGTTCTTCTGCATATTTTTGTTTTTGTTTTATCCCTTGCTCTGTTTGATCAAGTTCTTTGATCCGATCCTGAAATGTGGTTCGTTCTTTTTTGAGAATGGTTGACGAACTTTGTTTCTTTTCCAATTTCAATTGCATAGATGAATATTGATCTTTGAGCAATCCAAGTTGTTTGATTTCTTGTTGATATGTCTGATATGCGGTTTTCACTTGTTTCCTTAGAGTATCAAACTGTTCCGGGTCAAAGGAGATGCCCCCTAGTTTCTTGAATTCGGTTTGTTTCTTCTCCAGCTCCTGTTGCTCTTTTTTTAGTTCCTTTTGTAAAGAGGTGAGTGTCGCAGCAACCGACCGTTTTTCTGCTACTTGAGCCTGAAGATATTCCTTCTTTTTTCGAAGCGCCGTGATCTCCCGTTTCAACCTTTGGTAGGTATCTTGAGCAAGTACTAACTCATCATCCAGAGTGTTTCCTTGTTTCGTTTTTTCCTCTTTTTCTTTTTGATATTTGGAGATCAGGAATGATGATTGATCCCCGAGAACTCGTTCGCAGGTTGGACATGATGCTTCAGGGCCCAATCGTTCTATCTTTGTTTGTTTTTGGACAATCTTTTGTATTTGATCTGTTAGTTCCTTTCTCTGTGTTTTTCTTTGTTCTATATGACGTATGGATTCTTGTGTTTGAAGGTCAAGGTCTTGCAAACGCATATCAATATCTGTTAGCTCTTTTGACAGATCCGGAAATGTTTCGATTTTCTTTTGTAACGGTTGTATTTCTTCGTTTCTTTTATGTATCTTCTTCTGGATCTGAGTTATTTCGTTTGATAGTTTTTTTTGTTGATCATACAGTGTTTTCTGTTCGATAAGACGTTCATAGGTCTTGTTGTTCGACTCATATGTAGTTTGTTTTTCCTTTGTTTTTTCTTGTTGCTCTGCAATACTTTCTTTTAGCTCTTTCAACTGTTTTTTTATGGAATCAATTTCCTTTGTTGCTATTATTTTTTGTTCGTCAAGTTCTTTGATCTTTTCCTTGAAGATATCGGCTTTATTTCGACCGTTTCTATCGGTAAGGCTTGTTTGCAGTGTTTGAACAACAGATGTTGCTGAACGACGATCGGAGCTTATTGATTTGATGACATCGTCAAGGGCATCGATACCTAGCATTTTCAGTATCAACGGTCTTCGTTCACTTGCGTTCATAGTAGATAATGCATTGAGTTCTTTTTGTTTTGCAAATATCGATGTGAAAAAACTCTTGTGATCCATGCCAAGTGTCTTCTGAATATATTTTGCTGCCTCCCCTGCACCTGTTGCAGCCTGGACCTCATCTTTGAATATGGTCGCTGAAGGGGTCATGGACCGCCCGGTCATCTCCCGTATAACTTTATAATTGCTTCCATCGAAGGAAAAGGTTAGTTCAACACGGCAGGCATCCGATGGTTCCGCACCATTTCGTTTTATGAGATCTGCAGACGTCCGAGCTGCAACCGTCCCATATAATGCCCATGCAATAGCTTCGAATATCGTTGATTTCCCCGCACCATTCAACCCGATGACACCTATCACTCCCTCAGGGAATTCAATCGTTGTATGTTTGAATTTTCTAAAATTGTGTAAGATAAGCGTTTGTAACATCATTGGGCACCACTGCCCTTCTCGATTCTTTCTAGATATGCAAGTCCTTTCTCAAGGAGCATTTTTTTTTCTTGTATCTCTCTCCCCTCAAGATATCGTTCGTATTCCTTAGTCAATGAATCGAGTGTACCCTGATGACCTTCTTGGTCGATGTCTTTGTCCAAGAAATGAACCTTTATCTCATAATGGATACTCCCCTCCGTATGTTGACGGATGGTCTGAAAATCAAGGGAACGGTATTGATGTGAGGTGATGTTTTTAAGGGTGATACGAAAGATCTTCCCCACGGGATCGATCTTGTGTATGTTGTCAAGAATGCGTTTCATGATATCTTCAATGGGTAGATCATCACAGAAGATCGTCTGAGTATCAACAACCGGCCGGGTCTTTATTTCCTTAAATACCGGTTGTACCTCCCCGGTTTCCGTGGTGAGTTCAATAAAACCTTTTCGTTGACCAGAGTCAGCAAAGGTCAATGCATCGGTAGAGCCAGCATAATATGCATTACTAGTCACCCTTGTATAGGTATGATAATGACCAAGTGCGACATAATCAAAGCCTGATGAAAGATATTGTTTGGGGATAAGCAGTTCATTGAACTCATTCATACTGAATTCTTTGATCCCTTGAACCGCTCCATGGGCTAAGAGTATATTATAATCAGCTTCTTTATCAGCAGCTATCTCTTCAAGTTTGCTCTGAAAGACATCATTGATGTTTATTTGCGGAAGGGCATGGATGCAGAACGTTCTATCCTTGAAAGTGAATTGATGTTTTTCATAATTCTCATGATAGACCGGGTAAACATTGTCAAGATGATCGAACACACTGAAGATATGCCCGGTTTCCTGTAGTTTTGGTTGTTCATGGTTACCTGAGATGATGACAAGGGGTATGTTATGCCTGGATAATCGGAGGATCTGTTGTAACGCAATTGTTATCGCACGGTTCGTTGGTCGCACCGTATCAAAAAGATCACCTGCATGAAGGATGAGGTCCACTTTTTGTTTTATAGCATAATCGATGATCTGAATAAATGAATCATAGATATCTTTCTCCCTTTGATTGACCCCATCTTTTGTGGTTTTTCGATATGCAGAAAAACCAAGATGGGTGTCTGCAATATGAAGGATTTTCATAAAACTCAGTGCCTTTGCTTTCGTTCACGTTTCATAGCAGCGATATCTGCAGCAATTGTTACAACATCAAGAGTGGGTGCAATCGGTGGCGCATACGCTGTTTCAAGTTTCCGGAATTCATCAACGGTCATCTTAGACAGAATCGCTACCGCATAGGTATTGATCCGCTGTGCAGCATTTTCCCCCACCGCTTGAGCAGAAAGTATCGTTCCTGTGTTTGCATCAATGACCGTCTTTACTGTTATTGGTTTCCCACCAGGAAAATAACTTGGTAGGGAGGAGCCGGTATGTTTTGCTGTGATAACCTCAGCATCTGATAATACCGTAGCTGATGGGCCAACAGCAGCGATCTCTATCCCAAAGAACTCTGATGTGCAGGTCTGTAGGACTCCATCAGGGAGCGTATATGTTCCTCCTGCTGCATGGGTTCCTGCAGCCATTGCTTGTCGAACAGCGATGCTCCCAAGACCGATGCGAGTTGGTTTTTTAGTGATGAACTCCTTGAATTCAGTACAATCTCCAACAGCATAGATGTTTTCTTTCGAGGTTCTGCTCTGTTCATCAACCTTAATACATCTTGTCTCACCAATCAGGCATCCTGCTTGTTGTGCTAGAGTTATCTCTGGTCTTGTGCCAGCTGCGATGATTAATATATCTGTTGGAATGTCTTTTGTTTCCTGTGTTGATCTTTCTGTGATGGTCAAGGATGCTATTGTGTTGTTTTCAACATGTACCTCTGTCGCAAAATAATTTGTGTAGACATCAATATGTTCCTTTATTTTGTCTTCAATGGGTGCTGACATCTCTTGATCAAGGGTGTTTGCAAGGATCGTTGGTAGCGCTTCAACAAGGGTTACTTTCATCCCTTTTACATGGAGGGAATCAGCCATTTCCATACCGATAAGCCCTGCACCAATCACCGTTGCATTGCCTTCTTTCGTTATCCTTGCATTGATTGTCTTGGCATCATCAAGCGTACGAAGTGTGAAAACTCCATTGATACGATCCTCATTGTTTTGTATGTTCTTGATCGGAGGTAGAGCAGGTTGTGCCCCTGTTGCCAGGATAAGAGAGGTATAATGTTTTGTAATAATGGATCCATCTTGTTTTTTAGCGGTTATATTTTGTTCTATAGGATCTATCGTTTCAACGGTTGTGTTCAAATAAAGGTCTATCCGTGCTTTTTTGAACCATTCTTCATTGAATTCTATAAGTTCCGAGGGTGAGGGAATTGCTTCTGAGATAACATAGGGTAGCCCACATCTTGAGTATTGAGGATAGTGGTCCTTTTCAAAGATGGTTATCTGAGCATTTCTATCTGTTTTACGAGCGAATTGTGCTGCGGTTCCCCCACCGGCCCCACAGCCTATTATTATAATCTCATGATCCGTCACAAAAATCCCAACATGGTAATGGGACTCTTCTTTTTTAAAGTATGTTGAGTTGATTGAAACTAAACAATTTTAAGAAAATTAAAAGATAAGTAGCAGAATAAATCTGGTTTTATTCCTTCTTTGATTTTTCTTCAGGCTCCGCCTCGGTTTCCGTTATTCCCTCTTCCTCGGCAGGTTCCTCGGTTTCTTTTTCCCCTGGTTCCTCAGATTCTTCAGCGGTCTCAGATTCTTCTTCGACTGTTTCAGGTTGCTCCTCGGCTGCGGGTTCTTCCTCTGCTGGTTGCTCTGGGATGGCTTCAACAGGTTCAGGTTTCTTTGGTTCGTCAATGTGTATCGTTGGTTGGTTGAACACTTCTGTCTTGAATATCTCAATCCGTTTTACAGGATAGAGTGTTTTACAATTTTTGTAAATATCAACACCGATCTTCCCATCGATGATGTATTTCACGAATTCTGAGAGAGTACTTGCTTTTGCTACTTGTGTTATCGTTTGTTTCATGGTCTCTCTGATAACACGTTTTTGTGAGTTTTGGATACGGCGATCAGTTGTCGCAAATGGTTTGATTCGGACCGTAGCGCCATCTCTTGTGGTAACATCGTATACGGCATCTATCTTAGATCGCTTTCGACGAATCATTCGTCGTAGATAATCAGATGTAAGCGTGTGGCCTACATATTCAGTGTTTGCTTTGCTATCCTCTATCGAATTAACTCTGAAAAACAATTTGATATGTGATTTTCTAAAATCATTTGTTAGATCTTGGAGTGAAACCTCAGTGACCCGTCCAATGAGTTTCCCAGGTTCATCTGCAAGTGTTTCCGCAATGGTGACGTGGTCGAAGGATGCTGGTGCAAGTACATTGTACCAGGTTTTCGCCTTCCATTTGTCTTTTACCTTTCGTGCTGCTGCTCTTGATCGTGCTTTTGCCATAGGCCTCACATTATAGTAACACTATTTAAATAGGATACGTGGTTTTCTCGGTAATACATTCCTTATACTTAAACCTATGCTGGAACGTTAGAAGGGAATGAAAACAACAGTATTTAAAACAAATTACTGGCGGCCTAAATCGTATCTTTTACTCTCTGAAAAACATCGTTCAGTGAAAATATTATATAAGAGGAAAATCTATATTCATGTGTTAATCGTAAAAGAGGTGTATTGTTATGGATCCCAATAAGAGAGATCGAAATAGAAGAAGACGAAACCCGTTTGATTTATTTGGGTTTGATGACGATTTCTTTGATGATTTTTTTGATGATCGAATTGCCGATGATTTCCGACGGATGTTCGAGGAGATGATGCGTATGGCCTCAAATGCATCACCAGGCAAACCAATCGTACATGGGTATAAGTATTTCGTTGGACCGGATGGTAAACCACATTTTGAGGATTTTGGGAACAAGTCGGTTCAGTCTGATGAAGGGCAATCAAGTATTTCTGAGGAACGGGAACCGTTAACCGATGTGATCGATTGTGGGGAAGATGTTTCGGTAACCGTTGAGATCCCGGGCGTTGAAAAAGAGGATATTGATCTGAATGTTACAGAGGATCAACTTGAGATAACAGTGGATACACCACAAAGAAAATATCATAAGACAGTGGACCTTCCCGCAGAAGTAAAACCAAAGACAACAAAGGCAACATATAAGAATGGTATCCTTGACGTAATCATTCAAAAGAAAGAATTAAAAAAGGATGCTGATAAAGGGTTCAAGGTCAATATTCAATAACCCTTTTTTTCTTTTAGAAGGCATCAACCACTGTTATATCCGTTTGTTTCAGATACCCCTGGATAAATGATCGTATCGAATTAAACCAATCTTTATCGGTTAAATTCTCCACCGAAAAATTTGATAGTAACTCTGGTTTATCTTGTAAACATGTTGCGAGCTGCTGTTGAAGCCCTGGTTTGACATGGACCCTATCGATCATGATTTCATCAACCTTGGCATCTACAAAAAGATCGAGAAGATTGGGTAAAGAATCAACGGAGACGGTTGGGTAAAGTGGGCCGAGAAAGACACTTGTTTTCACTTTTGTTTCACCAAATGTTTTCAACACCTTTAGTCGTTCTGAAAGAGATGAGCTACCTGGCTCCAGGAGTTTTCTTTGTGATTCATTGTCTGTTGCGATGCTCATCATCACCTCTATCTTTGAGAACTGTGTGATAATATCAATATCTCTAAGCACTAGGGATGATTTTGTTTGGATGCATACAGGGAAATCTTTTCTTAAAAGTTGTTCTAAACAATATCTACTCAATTGATATTTTTTTTCTACTGGTTGATACGGATCTGTTACGGTTGAAAGTCCTACCACACCAGGTTTTTTCTTTTGAAGTTCTTTTGCTAAAATAAGGGGTATGTTTCGTTTCACTTTTAGAGCACTATTCCAGATGTTCCTAGGGATATGAAGAACACTTGGCACATAACAGTATACACATTGATGTTGACAACCACTATAGGGGTTCAAAGAGTAATCAAGACCCGGTAATTTCGAAGGGGACAGTGCAGTTTTACAACGGATCTCTTCGATTTGCATAACTGATCACATGAGGAAATCTTCAAGTCTTCGTTGATACAATCTATTTTTGAGAAGGGCGCTTATCTTGATCCAACGAGATAGGGGGATGCTTAAAATATCTCCAATATGATTTATTGATTCTGTTAGGGTCGGAAAAGCAGTATATGGTTGTTGTAATGTCCTTCGTACACTTTCTCTAACATTCCATACTCCTATTGGCATAATGTAACCTGGATGGGCTTCTCTGAGAATGACCACTGCTGCCTGCCGTTTTTCCTTATGAAGTGTCTCATTTACAGCCAGTCGTGCAGCATAATAACATCCACCGATCTCCGCATATGTTGTCCGGCCTTCATAGAACTCATAACTGTTGAAAATTGCGACATCTGAACCATATTGATTCCATGTTGTTTTTGGATACCATGCTTCAATGAGCTCATACTGCCATTCACTGGGCATCATAAGGATCACCCATTTGTTATCGAACTGATTGAATCGATACACTCTGAACTCATTCAACCAAGGAAACTCTTTTGTTTTTGTTAAGAGTTGTTTGCCAATATTTGAATCGACTGCTGTGATACTCCACCTGGTTGGAACGAATCGACGGTGTTTTCCAATACCAAATGCTCCGACGCTAAATGCCTTCTGTATCTTTGAAACTGCTACACCCTCATTGTATAATCGATACACGGCCTCAACGGATTTTAGATCGGTATCATAAAATGCTTTTTCCATATGAAAATCATATTTTGGGTTTGAGATATCAAATCGTTTCAATGGGGCTGAGGGACCATGCGGTTGAACCTCATCATAGAAAGCAATGCGCCCTCTTGGTTTCTTATCGAACAGTGCCTCAGTAAAAACACTATTTTTTGATAAAGCAAGTTCTCGAGTGTAACTAATGATCTTGTTTGAACTCTCCACATCATGAACATCTGCGGTGAATTTCCCTCGTACAAGCATTGATCGAAAATTCACGATATCATCAATACTTTTCTCAAGCCATCGTTCAGGTGCATCAATGATAGATGTATCACCCATCACCGGTGGTATCATAGGACCAATTGATACTTTTGGATATCCTATCCGCCCCACAAAGACACTCGGTGGTGATGCTCCGCCGATCTTTAACGTATCAATAAATGGTTTAACCTTATCCCTTGCATGGAATTTCACTAGAATTGGGCATCGGGATTTACCACAGAGCATCTTTGTACCCCTACAGAGGATGCACATATTCGTATTGACCTTTGTGACAGGAGCAACAATTTGTTTTGTCCTAAAATGATGCGTGTCGTTCACAATTTTTATCATTCATTGAGGTTTTAAATAGATTGCGAAGGGGTCGGTAAACTTATTCAAAATATGAATAACACTTATGTATCACCTTTTATTTTCATTTACCTCATGGCATCGAAAAAGAAGACCGAGCGAAAGCGATCAAACGAGATGAAAAAGAAACAGACAAACAACAAAACTCCCCTTATCGCCATTATCGTTCTCATAGGAATCATCGTCATAGCAGCTGGTGTTTATCTGATTATGAACCAACCATCAGATGATGGAACAACTGATGGAAATACCAATGACAGTACTGGAAACCCCATTGCAGTGATTGACACATCAAAAGGAATTGTTAAAGTTGAACTCTACCTCGACAAGGTTCCAAACACAGTAAATAACTTTATTGATTATGTAGATAGTTACTTTTATAACGGGTTAGTGTTCCATCGAGTTGCTAATCTTGACCCGAGCCAGCCAGACACACATATTATCCAAGGAGGCGGTTTCTATCCTAATGGCACAAGAAAAGAAACTAATGATCCTATTGACCTTGAGATTAATTCAGATGCTAGGCATGTTGACGGTGCAATCGCAATGGCACGAACTTCGGACCCCAATAGTGCAACGAGTCAATTTTATATTTGCGATGGACCTGAATCTTTTTTAGATGATGATTATGCAGTTTTTGGTATTGTAATCGATGGCATGGATGTAGTCCAATCAATTGCATTAGTAGAAACAACGACAAAATATGGTATGACCAATTGGCCAGTTAACGATGTTATTATCAATAACATCACAATCCAAGAATAGTGAGGAGTGATAAGTATGGCAAATAAGATTGCAACATTTAATACGACACAGGGAAATTTTAAGATAGAACTTTTTCAGGATAACGCCCCGATAACAGTCGGTAATTTCATGAAACTCGTGGACCAAGGATTTTACAATGGTCTGATATTCCACAGGGTAATACCTGGTTTTATGATCCAAGGTGGCTGCCCCCATGGGACAGGTAGAGGTGGCCCAGGTTATACGATACCTGATGAGTTCCATAAATCATTGAAACATGATCAAAAAGGTATTCTTTCCATGGCAAATGCAGGCCCTAACACCGGTGGTTCACAGTTCTTTATCACTGTTGCTGCAACACCTTGGTTGGATAATCATCATTCTGTTTTTGGAAAGGTTATCGAGGGGTACGATGTTGTGGAAAGTATTTCTAAGGTACAGAAGGACAGAAATGATAAACCATTGAAAAATATTGTAATCAATTCAATACGTGTTGAATAAGTTTGTATCAATGAGGTGATAAAGATGGGAGTACTTTCTGATATTGATATTCAGCGATCTATGAATGATGGGAATCTTTCAATTGAACCGTTTGTTGAGAAAAATCTTACCCCTAATGGTTATGATCTTTCAATTGAGGAGATCTACATAAAAAAACAGGATCAACATATTAAGGATGGCGTTGCGGTCATTCCTGCATTATCCTGGTTTGCTATTAGCACAAAGGAGTTTGTGAAAATGGGTGCGGATGTCACCTCACAATTATGGATCCGTTCAAGTTATGCACGGAAAGGGGTGATGGCTAGTTTCGGTAAGGTGGATGCAGGGTTCCATGGGAATCTGACGATTAGTTGTTTTAATGCAAATGATACAGAGCTTGAGATACCCATTGGTGATCGGTTCTGTCAGATCGTTTTTGAACGTTTAGAAAGTACCCCCTCTGAACTGTATGATAAGAAATCAGGGAATTACCAGAACCAACGAGGGATTAAACTTCAGGCAACAAAACAATAACTTATGTTCATAATACTTTTCGAGCAAAGGTCAAATATCCTGAATGCCCAAGCATGGAGAAACTGGGCCGGGTCCCTTGTTTTTTTACCACCAGATCTCGTTCCAGTGATTCAAAGGTCCGTATACCAATAAACGGATGTAGTTGCATCGCTTCGACGGTTTGCTCGACTTGAGAGATCAATGGTGAATAGGTACAGAGATATCCACCAACGGAGAGTGCTTTGTATGCATGTTCTACTGCTTCCCAGGGATTTGGAATGTCCAGGATCACTGCATCAAGATCCGTTTCATCAATTCCTTGAGTCACATCTTTTTGTTTTGTTGTGACAATGGGATCAAGACGTGTTCGTTTCAGGTTCTTGACTGCATGTTTGATAAAATCATCCCGTAGATCATACGAAATGACTTTTCCTTCTGGACCCACTATCGATGCAAGTACCGTAGTAAGTGATCCAGATCCAATACCTGCTTCAAGCACCTTTTTTCCAGGAGTTATGGAACAGTGCAGGATGATATCAGCAGCATCTTTTGGAAGGATGATTTGTGCTTTCCGTTTTAGACTCCGCAGGCAATCGGGCAAGGAAACAGGCAATACATAGAACTCTTTGTTCCCAACAGTGAATTTTCCTCCGTAGGTTACACCTACAAGACTTTGTGGTGAGAACACTCCTACTCCTTTGTAATGATCGGTTTGAGCTGTTGTGTCAAGGATATATGCATTTTCGTTCTCATCGATGAGACTAACTAGATCGCCTTCCTCCACGGTTTGTTTCATGGAACTACCTCTTTAGAGAAATCCACTATGGACCCAAAGGTCAATGTTTCCATATCAAGTTGGTCCAGCCACTGTTTTCTACAAGAACAATCAAGGTCATTGAACACTGATTCATCTTGAGTTAAGGAGAACTGAGATATTGCTTCAAGGACGGCATTATCACACTGTCTGCAGTTATGAGCACCTCTTGAACTACTACCACCAGCGATATCACATTGCAGCCGAACACCTGGTGCCCTTTGTTTGCTTTCTTTAAGTATCTCAACAATGCTCCACAGCCATGGTGGTCGATATTGGTTCCTTTTCCAAAGATATTCGGTGAGCGTGTTTCTTTGAACATTACAGGGATTAAATGAGATAGTGTCAGTTGATTTTTTGATGATATCAACTGTTTGTAATACGTCATCGATAGATTGCTGTTCGGTGAGAAACACAGGTTTAATGAGCACATAGGTTTTCAGAAGCATATTGTTCTTATGGATGATCGATTCCGCTTTTTGATACTCTTTTAGACTGAACCCTTTATTTATTGAAAAGGTCCGTATCATGTCATTTGCGGTTTCTAATCCCACGCCTATCTGAACCTTTGTGTTTTGAGATATCGTTGAAATTTCTTTAAGTCGTTGATCAGTAACATACACCGGACGTGACTCAAACATGATCTTCTCTACATTTCCTGAGAGATCTTGGATAATATGGTTTTGAACAGAGAGAGGTACCTCGGTTGTATCAAGAAAGCTGCCGGAGGTGAAAATTTTTACAACAGGCTCATTTGCATAGGTTTCCATTGCCGTAGTGTATTGCTGTATGAGATCCTCTGCTGTTATGTTCTCCCATGCACTATCGTTAAAATACCCGCACATACTGCATCCTGAGTGTTGCGCCCAAGAGCAACCTTTGGTGCGTAAAATGATGACAAAAGCTTTGATTATCTTATTTTTATATCTGTCATTCTCTGACCAAACACGAACGGGGTGTCTTGGGTCCTTGCTTCGTGGTGTAAAACCGGTCTTTAGTTCACGACAGAATTCAGCGATAGGGTTCATGATCATTGCTTTTTATGTTTCTTTGAGTATTTAATGACGAGTACGACACCGATCAGCGAGATAACGAATAATATGGTCTCAAAACCTGGGACATACACATAGGTAGGCTGTGGTAGGATCACCTTTGGTATTGTTTCGGTACCGATCTCTGCATCATCACTAACATTGTAATAGTGAACATCAGTGTCAACAATGGTGTTATTGTACCCAGTTGGGACGTTTTCGAAATAATGATACACCTTTGCAAAGACCTGAATTGTTGCCTCTGAATTTCGTGTCCATCCATCCATTTTTGCTGTTGAAGTATAATAATCAGTATCCCCTTTCGTCGCATTGACCGTATGGACATCCGTTGTATCTGCTGTTTCTATGGTGTAATAGACCCAGTTCACATCTGGTTTGATATCGATCTTTATATCAGTGGTATACCGTAACGTTGGACCGGGTGGTGTTTCTGAGTCGGTTGGTTCCGGTACTCGTATGACATCAGTATCATAGGTGAAGGATCCATTGAAGACCACCGTGTAGCCACTGGTATCACTTGTCTCAAGCTCATAGGTAAATGATCCTAGGAGATCATCTGGGTTGGTGAACTCGTAGAGAAAGATACTGTTTTCTATATTGTATGTATCACTGACCAGTTCAGTGCCATTGTGTTTCAGAATGAAGTCCACACTGTTATCAGCAATCCCCATGTTGTCTATAACGTGTGCAACGATCTTCACGGTGCCACCTGGTTCTTGCATCGCTGGAAGAACCACTGCATCTATCACGGGTGGTTCATCATCATAGAATGGTGGGTTGACGAGAACGATAAGTACGAAAACCCAGGTAAGAATATAGATGGCATAGGAAGAGAATAATCCTTTTTTGCCAAGATCTTCAAGGTCGAAATTGAATTTTCTAAAAAGATAATTGAGCCATGCAGTGGAGAAGATTCCAAAGAGTAAAACTAGCATCCATTGAGCAGGGTTTCCTGAGAGAAGTGCCCAGAAACCAAATGATATAAGAGCAATTATAAATCCAAAGGCGAAGGAGATGAACGTGGTTTTGATCTTTTCTTTCTCTTTTTTAACAAAGGATTCCTCATCGAATTTAGGAAGTTTAAAATCAAGTTTTTCCTCTTCTTCGTCATCTTTTTCTTTTCTTCGTTTGGCCATTGGGGTTGGATAGAGTTCTTATTTAAAGGTTTTTCTCATTGAGGCTTCATCCCGAAATAGTTTTTTAGCAGACATGGCATGTCTGCTTAATTAAGATGGGATGCGCGAAAAAACGAATTAATCCAAAAATTTTGAACTAT
>CAYPIF010000046.1:0-25616 GCA_964410735.1 uncultured Thermoplasmatales archaeon | reverse complement strand
CGACGATTCTATAAGATTGTTTCAAAGATAGAAAAGGTCACTCTTGAGGCTGTGGACATAATTCGAGTTTAAGCTTTTTTAAAACTGCGGAAAGTAGGTCAAATGAAATCAGGAAAACTCTTACTTTAATCAATCCCTGCTAAAAGAAAATAGTAAAAGGATGATATTTTGCGTTCTTTTTTTACATTATCTCACATTCCGGTATGGGTGGATAGTAAAGATTTAAAAAAAGCCTTCTTATTCATCCTCTTTGATATACAAAAAATATTTTGTTGGGTTGCGTAGAGTATGTATGAAATATTAGAAAAACGGGTTTTATCGGATACTGTTAAATGGATGGAAATAAAAGCGCCTCTCGTCGCAAAAAAGGCTCAACCTGGGCAATTCATAATTTTGAGAATTGACGAAAACGGTGAGCGAATTCCCTTAACGATTGCTGATTTTGATAGAGAGAAGGGATCTATTACCATTATTTTCATGGAAGTTGGAAAAACCACATACCAACTTGGTAAAATGGAGAAAGGAGATGGTCTTCTTAATTTTGCTGGCCCTTTAGGGGTTCCCTCCGAGATAAAGAAATATGGAACGGTTGTTTGTGTTGGTGGTGGGGTTGGTATCGCACCATTATATCCTATTGTGCGTGCGTTAAAAGATGCAGGGAACAAAGTTATTAGTATTCTTGGTGCGAAAAATATGGACCTGTTAATACTTGAAGACGAAATTCAAGAGTATAGTGACGAATTATTGGTAGCAACTGATGACGGTTCGAAAGGGGAAAAAGGGTTTGTTAGTGATGTTTTGCAAAATCTTATCGATATGAATACTGAAATAGATATTGTCTGGGCTGTTGGGCCGGTTATCATGATGAAAGTTGTATCGGATGTTACCCGTAAATATGATATTAAAACAATTGTTAGTCTCAACCCAATTATGGTCGATGGGACAGGCATGTGTGGAGGATGTCGTGTTACAGTTGGTGATGAAACAAAGTTTGCTTGTGTAGATGGTCCTGAGTTTGATGGTCATAAGGTTGATTTTAAAAATCTTATGCTTAGAAACAGGCGATTTGGGAAGGAGGAGAAGGAGGCTTGTAGACTAGCGGGGGTGGTGTAGATGGCCGTTAAAAAAGAAAAACATATGATGCCCGAGCAAGACCCAAAAAACCGTATCCATAACTTTGATGAAGTTCCATTAGGTTATGATGAAAAGACTGCCATTGCTGAAGCTCAACGGTGTTTGCATTGCCCTAAACCAACGTGTGTTGCGGGTTGCCCAGTCAATATTGATATACCTGATTTTATTAAAGAGATAGCTGAAGGTAAGTTTGACAAGGCTATTGGAGTTCTAAAACATAAAACAAATCTACCCTCCGTCTGTGGGAGGGTTTGCCCGTATGAGGAACAATGTGAGGGTAGCTGTATTCTCTTAAAGGTAGGTGAGCCTGTGGCTATTGGGCGTTTGGAACGGTTTGCTGCAGATTATGCCCGGCAGAAGGGAGAAAAGATTCCAGAAAAACCGCAACCAACCGGAAAAAAGGTTGCAATTGTTGGTTCAGGGCCTGCTGGTTTAACATGCGCAGGGGATCTTGCGAAGAAAGGGCATAAAGCCGTCATTTTTGAAGCGTTACATGCTCCAGGTGGGGTTTTGATGTATGGGATTCCAGAGTTTCGTCTTCCAAAAGAGATTGTGAATTATGAGGTTGATTACATTAAAAAACTTGGTGTGGAAATTAAGTATGATGTTATTGTTGGGAAAACGATAGATGTAGAGGAACTCATGGATGAGTATGATGCTGTTTTTATTGGCACAGGCGCAGGTCTTCCACATTTTTTAAATATTCCTAATGAGAATCTTGCAGGTATCTGTTCAGCAAATGAGTTTTTAACAAGGGTGAATATGATGAAAGCATATGATTTTCCTCATTATGATACGCCTATTAGAATTGGTAAGAAAGTGGCTACGTTTGGTGCTGGCAATGTTGCTATAGATTGCGCGAGAACCGCGTTACGACTCGGTGCAGAAAAATCATATATCGTTTACCGTCGATCGGAAAAAGAGATGCCCGCTCGAATTGAAGAGATCGATCATGCTAAGGAAGAGGGAGTTATTTTTACACTTCTGACTAAGCCTAAACGGTTCATTAGTGATGACAACGGATCTGTTAAACAGGTTGAATGTATCAAGATGAAGCTTGGAGAACCGGATGAGTCGGGCAGAAGAAAACCTGTTCCAATTCAGGGTTCAGAGTTTAAGATGGATATTGATACTGCACTTATTGCGATTGGCCAGAGCCCTAATCCTTTAATTCCTAAAATAATGAGAGGTTTAGAGCTTGGCCCATCAGGTAATATTATGGTTGATGAGGTGGGGGCAACAAATATCCCTGGTGTATTTGCAGGAGGCGATATTGCGACAGGGGCTGCGACTGTAATACTTTCGATGGGTGCTGGGAAAAAAGCAGCAAAGGCAATTGACGAATATCTCACTAAAAAAAAGTAGGATGCATCTTCTGATGGGCTGTGCTTTCGTTGATAGAGCTGGTTCATAGCAATAGGGATGCCATGTTGGCAATTACTCTTAGCAGGAGGCATCTTGGATTGTTGCTTAGGCCCCTATATAGACCGTCCATCTTTTTTTAATATTTTATTCTTGGATTTTTTGCCAAACGTTCGCCAACATATATTATAATGATGGTTTAGAGGGGGGAAGGGCGAGAGCGGTTTATCTTAGCTCTCTAGAGATTTTATCAGTTAAATGGTAATGTTTAAATATTCTATTTGTTTTAATTGTATATACTTTGAAAGGGTGTAACATATTATTTTTTGAAACATTATTGTGCCCTTTCTTCCCTCCCAGGGTTTCAAATGATTTTTTAGATATTGCACGTTTTTAAATAAAAAAAGGGGGGAAGAGGGTTAGTATGATGGGTCCTCAATTGTTCCCATAAATAGGATCGTTCCAGTTTCCTTATGTTGTATCATAAAGAGGAAGGGATGGTTGCAGTCAAAGGTCACTCGTGAACTTCCTCCACCATTGATGGATTTTAGTTCCATGATAACCGCTGTAGCTGCAGCGGCCTCTGTACCTTCTTCGTTTACATCAATAAATGCTTTATGGAGCACATCGCTAATTCTAAGTTCCTTGTTGCTGGTCATACCTGAGAAATCTGCACTCATGCCAAATGCTTCTTTTATCCCTAATGTTTGAAGATAATTGTTGAGATTAATAACCGGTGTTTCTATTTTAAATTTTGGAAGAAAGATATCAACCTCTCTTTGTTCCATGGTGTCGATCCATGAATCAAAGATCGTTTCATCTAGTGAGGAAATAATTGTTGATAAATCTGTATCCTCTTTTGGAAGGGCAATAAGCATGGATACATCCTCACCATCATAGGGTAGTTCGAGGACTTGAACGGTTTCTGTCTCCGTGTAATTGAATGTGTCCTCAGTTTCGATAAGTTTCATTGTCGATACCTCCTTTATCTGGCCTGTAGGGAGTTCAAAGCTCCTATCTGTTGTATTTGCTTCATCGAATTGTATCTTCCATGTTCCTTTGAAATAGATTGCATTTGTCAATATCAATCTACAGAGCGCCGGGTCTATTGCACTTGGTGGCACCAGGTCTTTGATAAGGTTGTTTGTATGGTCTTCTACCCATTGGTTGATGATTTCTGATGCCTGGACAGGATCTGAAAAATCTACTGATTGAGAGGTTGCATGATAATATGATTCAACAGTAGAAAGAAAGGTGTCTAGTATCTCGTAGTTCTCTTTTATCCATAAGGCATTCGCGGTGCTGATCGTGTAACTATCATTTTTATTAAGATGTGTGTAAAGACTGTCTACATAGTTGTGAAATGATTCATTGTCCTGTTGGATTTTTAGAACATCTGCCATTTCACTTGCAGTATTATCTTTTGCTCCTTCATAGGTCATTGCAAGAGCAGTAAAGATACTGTATGGTGAATAGAAGATATTGCTCTGCTTTGATGGATCTTGCTTCATTTGTTGAAGGAACTCAAAAGCAAAGCTGTTTATGGTTTTGATATAGCCTGTTGCAGTCGTTTGGTTGAAGCCAGGAAGGTCATTTGGATTTTCATTTGATGGGTCATCATCTGATACATTTGGTTGATTGATAAAAATATATGTTAGGAGAGATGAACCTACGAGGAGTATTGCGAGTATTCCAACTAATAGTTTTGTTTTCATTATATATCACAATCCAATTAGAACCATTCTGAAGTATTTAAACATAGAGATATTGTTCGGCGAAAACCAACCATCTGTCTTATTTATTATCGATAAATATTGAAATGAGTGTTACATAATTGACCATGATAAAGATTTTTTTTTATTTATTCAAGGACAAATAATAAATAATCGAAAACTGTTTTATTATTTGGGGGGATCATTACGAAAAAGAAGATAACAATCTTCATGTGCATTCTTCTGGTGATTCTAAATGCCCCCTCTCTTTCTGCTGAAACAACAAGTAACACCAACGGTCCGGAATTGGAAACATATATCATCCACAGTTTGAACAATTGGCTCGTGGTTAGAATACATGTTGAAAACATTGGAGACGCTACTGCTCATAATGTTACAATTACTTCGGTGAGCATTGAAGGAAATGTAATATTCAATTTTCAAAAAACAACACAATGGGCCGATGACCTTGAACCAGGCGAAATAGCGATCCTTGACCCAAATAGTCTGATCATTGGTTTCGGAATATTTACCATTTCAATGACCGTGTCCTGTGAAGAAGGTGCATCTTCAACATCAACGGTTACTGGCCTCATAGTCGGTCCGTTTATATTCATACCATAAATACATCAAGAGAAAAATACAAACCCACTGTGCCAGTTAGATTCTATGCTATTTGCTTGACTGCTACCGTTTCACTATATTCTTTTTTTTTAGATGCGGCTTTAATGAACCCATCGAACAAAGGGGCAGGTTTAAGAGGACGTGATTTGAACTCTGGATGTGCCTGAGTAGCAATAAAGAACGGGTGGTTGGGTAATTCCATGAATTCCATGAGAACGCCATCTGGTGAATGCCCTGAGAAGACAAGTCCACATTTTCCCAGTTTTTCCACATGCTCTGGGTTCACCTCATACCGATGTCTATGCCGTTCGGTTACCTCAGTAGCGCCATACAACTTACTAACGATTGTTCCTTCTTTGAGAACAGCAGGATACGATCCCAATCTCATCGTTGCACCATACCGAGATTCCTGAAGGATATTTACCTGCTCTGGGATGAAATCAATGACAGGATATTTCGTATGCTTGTTTACTTCCTTTGAGTGAGCACCTTCCATTTTACAGATGTGTTGGGCATATTCGACAACTGCGAGTTGCATACCAAGACATAAGCCCAGGAAAGGAATATCATGTTCACGAGCATACTGGATCGTGTCAATCTTACCCTGTATCCCAGAAAGACCAAACCCGCCTGGGATGATGACACCATCGATTTGCTCCAAGGATTTTAGCTTCCGTGGATGGTCTTCAAATTCCTTCGAATCGATCCATTGGATCTTTGGCTCAAGGTTATTTGCCCAAGAAGCATGTTTCACCGCTTCGATTACTGAGATATATGAATCTGAAAGTTGGGAGGTACCAATATCAAAATATTTACCGACAATTCCGATGGTAACGGTCTTTTCCAGATTTCTGATGTTTGTGATAAGTTCTTTCCAAGGTTTGATGCCTTCTACATCCTTTCGAAGATGTAATTTCTTAAGGATCTTCTTACAAAGATCTTGTTCTTCAAAAAGCAATGGGACCGCATACACATGGTCAATATTGGAATCTGAGATGACATCATCCTTATGGATGTTACAAAATAAAGCAATCTTCTCCTTACGTACAGAATCCAATGGGTCATCAGCACGGGCAACAATGAAATCCGGCTGAATACCAATCTCACGAAGGAGTTTTACAGAATGCTGCGTTGGCTTTGTCTTTGCTTCACCAAGAGCGTCAAGGACGGGGACATAGGTCACATGGATGAAGAGGACCTTGTCTCCTTCAAGTTTCATCTGACGAACCGCTTCAAGGAATAGCACATTCTCATAGTCACCAACAGTCCCACCGATTTCAACAAGGACAAAATCAAATTTACCTTCCATGCCAGGTCGCCTAATTCGTTTCTTGATTTCATCAGTCACATGAGGAATCGGCTGTACTGTTTTACCAAGATACTCCCCCTTCCGTTCTTTTTCAATGACCGCACCATAGACTTGGCCAGTAGTGATGTTATGATGTTTAGGTATGTTGATATCTAAAAACCGTTCATAATGACCTAGATCTTGATCAATCTCTCCGCCATCCTCTGTGACCCATACTTCACCATGCTCTGTTGGTCGAAGTGTCCCCGCATCACAATTTATGTATGGATCTATTTTAATGGCTGTCACATTGTATCCGTGTAATTGAAGAATTTTACCGACGGACGCGGTTGTAATTCCCTTGCCTAAACCTGAAATAACTCCACCTGTTACAATAATATAATTGACCATGGAAAATCAACAGCATCACCTAATGCTTGTTCTCATTAAAATTATTTTGCATATACCTCATTTTTTATAATCCTAAAACTAATATCAAAAGTAAGTTGAAAAAAAGAAAAAATAAGGGTTACCTCAGGTCGTTGATATCTCAGTGATTGCCCTTATCTTGTTGACAATGTTATTTCGATTGATGAGACGTTTGAACTTCTTCCTTCCTCATTTGTGATGGTCTCTGTTCCAATCTCGATGTCTTTTACTTTAGCGTCCTTGACAAATCGGTTTCTGACTATTTCCGCTGTGTCAACTGCTCGGCTGATGGCCCGTCCTCGTGCTTTGATCATGACTGAGTCTGATCCGCCATTGAATTGTGTGACGACTGCGAGAACGTAGCTCATTGGTGGTTTGTTTCCTACAAATATGGTGTTTTCGTCGGTTGTTTCATTTTCTGTCATACTTTTTACCTCCCGAAATCTTTTGTCTTTTCGATGTTACTAGTGCTCCTCCAATCATATCCAGAATTAATAAACCTTTCGTTCTGTATCTTGGGAGAGCCGTTTCAATAATATGATGGCAATTAATATAATATTAAAATATGGGGATTTTTCATTTAAGGATTTGTGACAATTATATTTTGAAACATTCCGCAATATTTAAATCAATTTATTTTATTTGACTTGATTATGAGTGGGAGGTATTTTTGGACTGATATGCGGTTCATTGCATTGCTTGTTATTGTTGTGATTTTGATAGCGGGTATTTCAACGGTGTCTTTGTCTGATGAAACAATTGATTTCTCTCTGAATGTGAAAGCATTTGCTAGTGCTGTTTCTGGTGTGGCACCATTGAACGTTTCCTTTTCTTGTGAGTATGTCGTCTTGGGTGGGGAGATCTCGAAGATAATCTGGGATTTTGATGATGGGAACAGATCATCGCAACAATCTGTAGACCATGTCTTCGAACGTACTGGTCAGTATTGTGTGATCCTCACAATATGGGTCGAAGATATGTTTGTTAGGGATATGATCAATATAACAGTTTTTGAGTTGTATCCACCCATTGCTGCGATAGATGCTGGGGATACCTGTGGGAAACCACCATTTACTGTTTTGTTTACTAGTAGCTCATATGATCTTGATGGCAGGATAGTTAATTACACCTGGGATTTTGGTGACGGGGCAAAAACAACAACACAGGATGCGCAACATACTTATGATACACCTGGCGAGTATTATGTGAGGCTTACCGTTATTGATGATGATGATCAACAAGGCACTGCCTCAATTCAAATAACCGTTATTGAGAATTATCCACCTGTTGCTCTAGCATCAGCTAACGATCTTTCGGGAAAAGCGCCTCTTACCATACAGTTCTATGGAGACTGTGAGAATATCGATGATGACTCTATTTCATATCTCTGGGTGTTTTCAGATACACATATTCCAAAAAATCAAGAGAGCAGTAGCCAAAACTGTACACATACGTTTTGGATCCCCGGAACATATAATGTTACTTTAATTGTCACAGATGAGGATAATGCTACAGATAAAACTAGTATGGAGATAGTCGTTGAGGAGAGCATGTTATCAAGGCTTCTTGAAGACTTTACAAGAAATTTTTTAAATAAGCATATACCTGAGGTTAAGGGAACCATTCTTTCCAGAATGATTACGAATTTCATCTGCAATTTGATATTTTAGAAACCTGTAAGGGTTCCGGATCGTTTATTTATTGTTTTTATTATCATTTTAAGTTTTGTTGTCACATCATCTGGATCAGTTCCAAGGATCCGTATCATTGGCTCTTTTCCCTTACCCCCAGTATCATAGATTAAGTCTGGGCATGATTCACTTTTTTCTATCGCATTTATTGTTCCCCAGTCCATTGAGGAGACCCCTGGCGGCTCATTAGCTCTATCAAATGAGGCGAGGGTATAGCCAGTTTTTTTGCAGAGAGCAAGGATTTCTGGTCTATATTTTATGTTCATCGCACACCTGATGGTTGGATGAATTCTCATAGCCGCAAGGATGATTGATGCGATGTGTTTTGATGCGCCGAATTGCAGAGATCCGCATCGATGAGGGCCAGTGGATGTTCGTACGATCCTTCCATCAATGGCACAGATCTCCTTGTGGTCCTTTGCGTTGGCCAGAGCGTATCCGATATTGCATCCAACCTCTGGGATAAACGAAAGTGGGACATTTGATAATACTGTTGTAACTGTTGTATACAGTTTCATCCAAATATTCATGTGTTCTGTAGTTGGAAGGTTATAAGGGGCATCCTGGATTGAATCTGATGAGACAGAGAGCACATCGGAACCCTTTCCTATATGATACCCTGTGTAGATCATATGCCAGAGCGAGGCTTTTGCATAAGTGAATGATTGATGTAGTGATAGTCCTTTTGCGAGAAATCCTGTAAGTAATGCTGAAAAGGTACAGCCGGAACCATGAGCTGTTCTGTTGGGTATCCTTGGCAAAGAAAGCACGGCGAATTCTTTCCCATCATATAACACATCGTGGGCGATATCTCCTTGAAGGTGCCCACCTTTGAGAATAATGGTTTTTGTCCCAAGTTGGTTTAATATTTTTGATGCTTTCTTCATATCCTCCATTGTTTGGACAGACATCTTGGTAAGTCGTTCTGCTTCTGGGATGTTTGGGGTAATGATCTCGGAAACTGGAAGTAGCGTTCTTTTTATTTCCTCTTCGAAATCGGAGACGGAGAGGGCATCGCCACTTGTTGCTGTTAACACGGGGTCAACAATGAGGTGCCAATGATGTTTTTTTGCGGCTTGAGCGACTCTCTTTGATATATCAGAATGATAAAGTAAGCCTGTTTTGACATATTTGACTGGTATATCTTCCATGATTGTTTCTATTTGGTCTGTGACGAGGTCTGGGCTTAGTGGAATGATTTGTTTGACCATTTGCGTGTTTTGAACAGTGATACTAGTAATCACACTGATTGGATGAAGGTCAAGGCTTTGGAACGCTTTGATATCTGTTTGTATCCCTGCTCCGCCAGAGGGATCGGAGCCGCCTATGGTCATAACAGGTATATGTGCCATAAAAGGTCTGTAAGTCATTTGGGTTATGTATAGATTATGGCTTTGAAAAAATATGGTTTTGTGGTTTTTTCGTTTTGTTATTTTATCGATTTGGTTTTAAATATGAGTGATGAGAAAACAATTTGTGAGGAGTCGGTGAAAGAAATGAAAATAGAGAAGGATGCTGCTGCAGATATTCATCTTCAGAAACATCATGAGGAAAAATATGTTCATTATTTAGAGAAAAGATATGGTAGGAAACGAGCTGATCTTTTTGTTCAGCGATCCAGGTAAGGCCATTTTGCATTCGATGATGCTCTGTTAAAAGAATTGTTTTTTAATTTTTACCAGGCGTTCAACAGGGTTCTCATAAGTTTGTCTCATGGTTTGATAAAGTGATGTGTTCTGTTGTTTCCATTTTTCGAATTTTACGACATCGACATACATCTCAGGGAAATCATTGAACATGTACTGTTTTTGTTGGTCCACGATTGATTTATCCTCTGAATCAAATGCGGTGAAATAATCCAGAAGTACTTGTTTTGCCCGTAAGAGATCATGGTTAAATTGTGGATTTTCCTTCTGTTTTTCCTTTATGTGTTGTCTGATGTTTTTTTCTTTCATTTGTTTTTCAACATCCTTCTTTAGGTATATCTCCTGTTCTTCTTTCATCCGTTCTATGATGGCGTTTTGAACCAATTTTGACAAACTGATATCATTTTCGTACAGGAACGCATCCATATATTTTGGGATGCTTACATTCTTTCGTATGTGACTGTGCAACTCCTCGGGCGATAGCGATTCATATTCACCCGTTTTATCCTTTCTTATTCCCATCGTCTCCACCAGATGCTCATCCTTTACACAATACATTGTGTAATACTCTGTGGTTAAAACATTTTTTGATTTATTTTAATGTACCGCACCCAAAAGTATAATACAAAAAATTATGAATATACTACTTTCCTGGAGAACTGCAAAATCAATGTGCCTAAGACACGAATTGAAAAAAAACCGTATACTTAATAGCCACCAAGTTGTAAACTAGGATCACCTACTAATATAAACTCTTCAAGTGTGATACATTCCTTTCCAACACTGTTAATATAATCGATCTGAGCTTGATTCATAAGTTCACCAAGTTTACTACCTGGTTCATAGGCTTGGAAGAAATGTGTGTTGAGAAAACCTGCGCCCCAATGTGCTCCATCTTCATCAACACCTGTGAATGCAACCCGTGTTGAACCAATCGCAGCAATACCACCACCGGTCATCTTTTTCACTATCTCCCAGGTGAAACAAGGATATAACGAATCCATCTGGAATGGTATTCCATATGCAAGAGCAGACAATCGTGCCAATGGTAGTGGATACCATTCAAGCAACTCTTCGATGGTGAAATCAAGTTTGGTCGTAGAACAAGCATCAAAGAAAATTACTGGTAATTTGTCACCGTTAAAGATACCATAGAGATATGGTGAGAAATATTCGATACGTTGTTCAACATTCGGTGGCGAAGTCCCTAAACCTTGTTCATATCCATGACCTGAATAACTGATGAACCCTGCTCCTTTGTTGATTTGTTTGTTGATATTCAACGGTCCAAAGGTTCCAAGTGATGTCCAAAGTTTAACTGGTTCAAATCCGTATTGTTCCATGGAGTCTGCTATCATCCCAGTAACAAGTTCACCCTCGATGACACCATGATTTGGGAACGTATCTCCAGCGAGGAGTAAAAGACGGTGATACCAACTGCTACCAGAGGTCTGGGTCTCATAGGTGATGATCTTATCGACCATTGTCTGTACTTCCCTTGTGTTGTTACAGGGTAGTCTTCCAACGTAAAGGTCGGGGTAAGCGTCTACAGTATCAATTAATCCAGTATCCCAGCTGTACTCACTGAACTTGTTGTTATTGTTGCTATCCCAGCTGGAAAAATCACCATGTTCATCATATATATCTGCGTAATAGAGATCGGTGAGAATATCAGTATCATGATAGATTGGTATAGCTGTTCGTCTCATTGGTGTTTTATCGAAATTTCCAACAAGAAGAACATACTTGATGCCCCATTCCTCAGAGGCATCATAAAGATAATATTTGATTTTTTCAGCGTCATCCCGCCCTCGTGTTTGATCAAGAATGGATTCAACACTTGTAAATAGTGTTTCTACACCATGATTATTTTTATGACTTACAAGCGGTTGTAATTCGCTTTGGTATTCATTTGGTGCGATGATCAATAGATCATATGTATCGGTGGTTTGTGATGTTTCAACAGGACTTGAAATGGTAAGTTCTACGGTTGATTCGGCCGTATAGAGTATTTTTTGTTCCGATGGAATGTAGCGTATTGGATACCACTGAACAGTTACAACACTTAGATGTTTCTCAGCTTGTATCATGGTCCCGATGGTCACCTCAAAAGATTGATCTGGAAATGGAGTGTTTTGCGTGTAAATAGTTACATCAGGAACATAGGTAGGTTCTTGTTTAGATGATACAGGTACCGGCTGTGGAACCGGGAGGATTGATGTTTGGATGCCCATTTCTACAGGATTTGTTGAGGTGTATGTTACAGATTCAATTGTTGACCCAAAGGGAAGGATAATTGTCTTTGAAAGAATCGGGAGTTGAGGATATCCAGGATGAATAATACCTGAAGAATCCTCCTGGAGTTCTATCGATGTAAATTGATTTGCCTCTTCAAAAAAAGGTTCAGTTGTATAAAATGTTACTTCAAGAGTGCTCTGCGTATGTTCTGCTTCAGAAGATGTTTGAGAAAGCGCTCCGATTGGAGCAAGCAATAGAACTATGCTCACCATTACATAAATTGTTTTCATGTGAATGTTCCCCTATATTATAGTAATATGAAAAAGGTCATATATAAATGTTAATTATCTACCCGCAACACTGATTGATTTTTCAAAAAAACAATATGTTTCAATGTATTTGGTAAGGATTTAAATGTGTTTGGGTTAGATTTATATGGTTTCCAGAGTTCACCGTTCTAGAGAAAGACTTACTTATTCATAATTAAGATGGGGAGATCATTCATGGAAATCATAGATGAAAAACCTGGTAAGACAATTTTACTCTTAGGGAATGAAGCCATCACACGTGGTGCCATAGAAGCCGGTGTCGATGTAGCAACAACCTACCCTGGAACACCATCGTCTGAGATCGCTGATACCTTTTCCGCAATTGCAAAATATCTAAAAAAACAAGACAAAAAACCACCATTCTACTTTGAATATTCAACCAATGAGAAAGTTGCATTAGAGGTCGCTGCCGCTGCATCGTTCTGCAATCTCCGAAGCCTCACCTGTATGAAACATGTTGGTCTTAATGTAGCAAGCGATGCGTTCATGACCTATTTATATGTAGGATGTAAAGGCGGCCATATCATTATTTCCGCTGATGATCCTTCCTGCCATTCATCACAAAACGAGCAAGATAACCGATATTTTGCATTGTTTGGCAGTGCGCCTATGCTTGAGCCAACAACTCCTGAGGAGGCAAAGGAGATGACCCGTCAGGGTTTCGATCTCTCTGAAGAATTACGTCTTCCTGTTCTTCTTAGGACCACAACACGACTGAACCATGCTCGAGGTACTATTAAACTGACAAAACCAAAGAAGCCAAAGGGAAAAGGTTTCTTTGAAAAGGATCCAAATCTTGTGACTGTACCTGCTGTAGCGCGCAAACAGCACCCTGAACTTCTTAAAAAAATGGAACAAGCAGCAAAAATCTCTGACGAATCTCCTTTTAATAAGATTATACAACATGGGAAAAAGAGCAAAATGGGCATAGCCACTTCAGGTGTATCCTATAACTATGTCAAAGAAGCTGTAGAGGATTTACGATTAGATGTACGTATCCTCAAACTAGGGATGACCCATCCGATACCACCTAAGATGTGCAAAAGCTTCCTTGAGAGTTGTGATACGGTTGTTGTTGTTGAGGAACTGGAACCCTTCTTAGAGAACCAGCTTAAGGCACTTGCCTATGAACTAGGATCATCCGTAAAGATACTTGGGAAATCAACAAATCACTTCTCACGCTTATATGAATATACTCCTGACATTGTTACGGCGGTACTTGCAAAGATTTTTGACAAAAAGAACCCATTAGAGCAGCCGAAACCAGCAAAACTGAAACTTCCACGACGACCACCCGCTCTTTGTCCAGGATGTCCACATAGAGCGACCTATTATGCGGTTAAGAAGGTTGCGCCAGAGTCCACGATCTATCCTACTGACATTGGATGTTATACGTTAGGAAAGGAACCTCCTTTAGAGATGGCTGATCTTCTTCTTTGTATGGGCTCCAATGCAGGGACAGCATGTGGCCTCTCTGTTTCAACTGATCAAAAGATTATCTCATTTATGGGCGATTCAACCTTTTTTCATTCTGGGATACCCGCCATTATAAACGCAGCACATCATAACGATGATGTGGTCATCACCATTCTTGATAATAGAACAACAGCGATGACGGGTCATCAACCCCATCCCGGCACTGAGACCGATGGCATGGGAAATCCCGCGAAACGAATACTGGTAGAGGATGTTGTGAAAGGATGTGGTATTGAGCATATAGAAGTAGTTAATCCCAATGTGATACGCAAGACATCTGAAGCATTCAAGCGTGCTCTTGAGTTCAAAGGTCCATCCGTTGTTGTCAGTAAAGCACCCTGTATTCTCCTTGAGAACAGGGATAAAAGGCGAGCAGGAAAAACGATTCATACCTTCACCGTGGATCAGGATAAATGTGACCATTGTGATATCTGTATCAGTGAATTTGGTTGCCCTGCATTCTATCACGATGAGGAAAACCATGTTCAGATTAATGAAACGGTGTGTAATGGATGCGGGAACTGTGTGCAGGTCTGCCCTGCTCATGCGATCAAGGTACGAAAGGAGGAATCATAGATGAAGACAAGTGTTGTACTCTCTGGTGTCGGTGGTCAAGGAGTCATCACTGCAGCTAATATTTTGGGAAAGGCAGCTGTGAACGCTAAGGTGAACGTTTACGCCTCAGAGGTCCATGGGATGGCGCAGAGAGGCGGATCAGTGTATTGTACAGTGAGAATGGGTGACGTTTCAGGCCCCCTTGTTGCGAGTGGAACTGCTGATGCTCTTATCAGTACGGAACCAGTTGAAGCATTACGATATATTCAATTTGTGAACAAAAAGACCAAAGTGGTCACTGACATCAATCCAGTGGTGCCTTTTACAGTAGCGGTTGGAGATGACACCTATCCCGCGTTAAAAGAGGTCTATAAAGAGATTGCATCTCGGGCGATCTTGTATACGGTGGATGCATTACGGATTGCGAAACAATCAGGAGGAGCGATAACAAAGAACATTGTCATGCTTGGTGCTCTTGCAGCCACTGGTGTGCTTCCTTTTGAATCTGATATCCTCTTGGACACGATACTTGAAACGGTCCCCTCAAAATATAAAGACATCAATAGAAAAGCGTTCAACGGGGGAATGCAGGCACTAAAGGATCGGTAAACGTGCCTGATATTGTTTCGTATGAGGCAATCACGAAGTTTCATTATCCTTCTGCTGGTTTTTGCAAGTTTAACCTGGGCGGGTAGTTTTGTCTCTGTTCGACTTGTGTATACTGAACTTTCACCATTATACCTTGGTTTCCTCAGGTTTGTTCTTGCTGCACCATTGATGTTTCTTGTGACCATCTTTCTTAAAAGACCTCTTCTACTACCAAAAAAAGAGATACCGTCCATTTTCATTTTATCCTTAACCGGGGTGACATTGCTGTATGTCTTTCAATTCTTCGGTGTGGCTTATACGACGGCATCAACTGCATCGGTTCTCATCAATACGAATGTGCTGTTCATCAGTCTTTTCTCAGCATTGTTCTTAAAAGAAGAATTCAACAGGAACAAAACAGTAGGTGTGCTCTTATCTTTTACTGGTGTGGTCCTTGTGGTCTATGCCCAGATGACAAATGAGACCATTATCGTAAATTCCATGTTCATATTTGGTTGCATCCTTGTCTTATTATCCGCGGTCTGCTGGGCTGTTTATTCCATCCTTGGAAAACGACTTCTAAAGACATATGATCCCTTTACTGTTAACACAAATGTGTTCATCGTTGGAGTCCTCTTGTATCTGCCGCTGGTCATTCCAGGCGTGTTTCCAGCTATCTCAAATATTTCGTTAGATGGAATAATCGCAGTCATCTATCTAGGTGTTTTCTGCTCTGTGTTCGCCTATGCAGCATGGTATTATGCCCTGCAACATCAACAAGCAGCGGAATCAGCGGTCTTTCTTACATTGATCCCATTGTTTACGATGATACTCTCCTTTTTTATCATTGGTGAACAACCAACGGTCCTTTTTTTCCTGGGAGCAGCTTTTATAATGTATGGGGTCTATCTCACACAAAAGAAGAAACAGATGAGCCAAAAGGGTTGAGAACATGTTCTGTGTCGACTGTGGTGAAGAAAAAACGATCTTTCGTAATGGATCCTGCCTGGAATGTTATTTAAAAAACCATCAATTTACCCAAGGTCCCGATTTCATCGATATTACCATGTGTGTTCATTGCGGATCTTTAAAATTCAAAAGTCTTTGGACCAATGAACCGTTAGAAACAATCGTCAAAAGAAATGTTAAACAGCTCTTTTCAATAAGTAATGAACTTAGACAAGTAACAATCGAAGCAACATGCACACAAGAACAAGAACGTTACTCCTGTACTATCAGTATATCGGGAACCGTGGATGACGTTCCGATAACAGAAACCCATCACGTCTATGTTCGCATGAAACAACATTCCTGCGATACATGTTCAAAACAATTCGGTGGGTATCATGAGGCGATACTTCAAATAAGGCCTCATGAAAAAAAGATACCAAAGGATGAACTTCTTGAAATCCGAACATTTGTTGAATCACTTATTTTTTCCATGCAAGAACAAGGGCATAGGAATCTATTCATTGCAGATGTGGGTGAGGAACATGGAGGTATCGATTTTTACCTGAGTGATAAACAAGCAGCAGCAACCATCATTAAAAAGATCCAAGAGAGCTATGGTGGGGTCATGACGACTTCATCAAAGAACATGGGTATGAAGGATGGGAAACAATTGTACCGGGTAACCCACCTTGTTCGTCTTCCATCATATCACCAAGGAGATTTTTTAGAGATCAATGAACAACATTACTATGTTCTTTCACTGTCCCATCATACCGTCCATGTGGTCAATCTTGCAACATGGGAGAAAAAAGGTATGCCATCAAAAGACTTGGGAACTGTAAAGATCGTAGGATCCAAGGAACTTTTGAAAGAGATGATTTTTATAAGTCAAACCAGCCAAGATATTCAGTTGATGGACCCAAAAAATTATAAAATGTTTACCTTAAAAAAACCAAAGCCTTTTTCCTTTGAAAACGAAAAAATTCAAGTGGTCTCTCTCGATGAAGACATGTACTATCTTTTCCCTGTTGAAAAACAAAAATAATAAATAGGGTTTGTTATATCATCGGCATATAATCAAATGAAAATTTGAAAATAACGTTAAAAGGAGAAATATTATGGCAGAAAAGACTACTTCATTGAATCTTGAGGAAAATGTTGCAGGACTCTTGTGCTATTTAGGAGTATGGGTAACAGGCATTATTTTCTTCCTTTTGGAGAAGGATAATAAAACAGTTAAATTCCACGCTATGCAGTCTATACTTGTATTTTTACCATTGACGATACTTGGATATATCTTTATGGGCTTATTGGGCGTATCATATTCCTATAACACATATTATGGATTTGCATATGGTGCACCAACATTATCACTGTTTTATTATGTTGGGGCATTGATCTATCTTGTTATGGCTGTTTTATGGCTCATCCTCATGTTCAAAGCATACAAGGGCGAAAAATTCAAAGTGCCTATCATTGGAGATATCGCTGAGAAACAGGTAAAATAAACAACCTTTTTCTCTCATTTTTTTTTATTTAGTTTTATCAGACAGCTCATTACTTATATCTGTCGTCAGGAGTATTTCGATTTGTTCTTTTGTTTTCCCATGAGCAATCGCCCACATAAGCTTCACATATGCTGTCTCGGGTATCATCGTTGCAGCAGATAATACACCGGCTTTAAGGAGATCTCTCCCTGTTGAATAAACGTTCATATTGACACGCCCATAGATACATTGAGATGTCATGACGATGGTCGTTCCATTTTTTGCAAGCTCAGTTATTCTTGGCAAAATTGTTGAAGACGTGTGCCCTAAACCGGTGCCCATGAGAACCAAACCCTTCTTATCTGGTATATCCTCAGGTTTCATACCGGGATAAATATAGATCAATCCAACATCTGTTTCAAGTGCACTATCAACGCTGACCGGTCCTTTAGAGATTTTTTTATAAGGTTTCTCCCATGTGATCTTTCCGTTCTCTATGTAACCAAGGGGCAGGGCGTTTATTGATTTGAATGCATCCCTTCTTGATGTGTGGCATTTCCGTACACCGTTACCTCGATGTATCGCTGTTTTGGTATCAGAACTTTCAGCATGCATAAGGACAACAATCTCTCCAATGTCCCCTTCTGCTGCGAGTCTTGCAGCATCTAAAAGGTTTTGTGCTGCATCTGATGAAGGTCTATCACTTGATCGTTGCGCTCCAACAAGAATGACGGGTCCTGAGAGTTCCTCAAGCATAAATGATAATGCTGCGGCAGTATATCCCATGGTATCGGTTCCATGTGGTATAACCACTCCTTTTGCGCCATTGTTTAGCGCGTTGGCAACCTTTTCTGCAAGGTTCTGCCAATGTTCTGGTTGTATATTCTCACTGAGAAGCTGATATGCCACCTCTGTTTTTACATTACATATATCAAATATTTCAGGAACCGAGAATGCAAGATCCTCTGATGATGTTGCTGGATGAACCGCTCCGGTCCTATAATCAACATAACATGCGATGGTCCCACCTGTACCAATGATCTCAATTGTTGGTTTGTCCTTGTCGAAAGGGATTTTGTGTTGCTTTTTCTCTTGTTCCTTTCGTTTTTTAACCAATGTAATCATGGTTTTTTTTGTGATACGCAGGCCGATATTGTACCCATTGTCAAGTTTTATGATAATAATCTCAGGATCGCTAAATTCATGATGTGGCATGAGAACTCCAGTGAAGCTTTTGTCTGCGAAGGAAATGGTTATCGTGTCACCTGGCTCAGCATTGATCTCTTTTAGTTTTTTCTGGACTAAATCTGTTAGGTTCATTGGATTTCAACAATTGAATATGCTATGATTTATATAGAGTTACCTAGGTTTTATAATTGCTCAACTGTTTTCATTGCATCGATGAGAGTCGCATTACAGTTTGCCTATGATGGCCAGGGTTTCCATGGGTATGCACGGCAACCTGGGTTACAGACGATTGAAGGCGAACTTATCTCAAAGCTCCAATCAAAAGGGTTTATTGAGAATGTAAAAACATCGCAATTCCGTTCTTCGAGTAGAACCGATAAGGGCGTTTCCGCACTTTGTAATGTTGTTGCATTTAACTCATCTGTTTCAAAGAGAAAGATCGCTACCGTTCGTTCATGTTCAACAAAGAACATCACTGTCTATGGATATTCACTAGTCGATGATTCGTTTTACCCACGATACGCATCTCTTAGAACATACAGATATTTCCTACCCAAAAAATTGATCGATAAAGACCTACTTTTACAGGCCCTTGGATTGTTCACGGGTGAACATGATTTCACGAATTTTGCACGTATCGAAACAGGTAAGAATCCAGTTCGGACCATAGAGAACATCATCGTAGGAGTTGATGATGATTGTTACATGATCGATTTTTATGCACAAACATTCCTTTGGCATCAGATCAGACGTATCCTCTCCTCAATTCTACAAATCTCAAAAGAAAAAATCACACAAAAAGATGTATTTGATGCGTTAAATAACCCAAATATCCAGGTTGATTTTGGTGTTGCTCCCTCTGCACCTCTTGTCCTTAAAGATATTACATATAAGACTATCAGATTTCATCATTTTTTAGATAAAAAACGTTTTCTCATCCAAATCGAAAAAAAGATTAGAGATCGGTCTATAGATCTCTTTTCTTAAAGAATATATATGCAAGTACGAGTGAGAGTATCGTCCAGAGCAGTAGTATCATGACCATCAGCCAGGATGAGTAGAACTCCGGTGTTGAGAGAATATCATCAATAGGTGATGCTGAGACCGGTCCAACATTCAATGAGACGAGTGTTCCATACGCAGAAATCGGGTTGATGATATTGACTGCATAATACCAATCAGGAAACCCATTTGTCAACATTTCATTTATGCCACCTGATGCTATTGCGATACCATCGATAATGAGATTCCATATCATTGTAAAGAAGAACCAGAGGAAGACTGCCATTCCCATAGATGTTGATCTGTTTTCAAAGAACGATGACGCAAGAAGAGATATCGCTACAAAGACAAGACCAAGGATCACTGAAGCAAGGAGGAAAATGAGATATTGTACCACATCAACCTCTGGGACATTCAAGCCTATGACAACCCCAGCTATACCAAATCCAACAAGAAGAGCGATGGAGAGTATCTCCCCAAGCCCTAAAAACTTTCCAATAAGCACCTCGATTCTTTTCAATGGGAACGAAAGAAGCGCGTTCAACGAGCCTCGTTCTATCTCCCCGACAATAGCTGAGTATCCAAGCATCAGACCAATGATTGGTATAAGATACTGGACAAGGGTCATCATGCCTGCAATGGTCAGTCCAAGTTCCTGCCATCCTTGGCCAAGGGACCCAAAATAGGAAACAAGGAGTGTTAACGCGGCAAAGATACCGGTCATAAGCAGGATCCATTTGTTTCTGATATTATCCATGATCTCTTTTTTTGCGACAAGAAGGATTGGATGTTGTAAGAACGATAACGGTTCCATGTTTAGTCCTCCGTGAATCTCATAAATACATCCTCAAGTGATGGTTCCCGTATCTGAAGGTTCATGATGTTCCCCTTTGCTTTAACAACCGCTAAAATTACATTTGCCTTTGCAGATGCCTGGCAGGTTACCTCAAGCATCGTTCCTTTCGCTAGAACCTGATCAACATCTTTAACCTGTTCAACAGCCTTTATCACCTCATCGGTCATCTTTTGCAGTAGGATGACGATCTTTGGTCGTAACCGTAACCGTGAACCAAGGTTCTCTATTTTATCCACTGCTACAATTTTACCTTTGTTGATGATGCAGACCCTGTCACACATCTCTTGGATCTCACCAAGAATATGGGATGAAACAAGTACCGTTGCACCCTGCTCCTGCATATGTTTAATCCGCTCTCTAATAAATACAACACCACGGGGATCAAGCCCACTTGATGGTTCATCTAGGATGAGAATAGAAGGATTTCCCAGTACTGCTCTTGCCATACCCAGTCGTTGTGTCATACCTTTTGAGAATGCACCAACTTTTTTATTGGCAGATTCTTCCAGACCAAATTCTTTTAACAACGGTAAACAAGATTCCTTTGAAGCATGTTTTATCTCAGCATAGAACATCAGATTCTGCAATGCAGTAAGATTATCATAGAACGCAACCTTTTCTGGAAGATACCCGATCTGGTTTTTCGCCTTTTTTCCATCAGCAAAGATATCTGTACCATTGATACGAAGTTCACCTTGATCCGGGTGAAGGAGACCAAGGATTGCTTTTATGGTCGTTGTCTTTCCAGCTCCATTTGGGCCCAGGAATCCAAAAATCTCTCCTTTTTTAATCTGAAATGTAGCATGATCAACTGCTGCAATGCCACCAAATTTCTTTGTCAGCTCCACAACAGATATTGCAGATGATAAGTCATCGATTGAACGATGATTATCCTCCTCTGGGAATTGGTATGCTCCAATACTATTGCACGAAGGACAGGTGATTTTCACCGTTTCACCAGGTGCTCCCGTAACAGTTGTGACCTGCCCACACGAAGGACATTTGATCTTTTTTTCAGGCATAAACATTCATTACTCCAATATGAGTTCAGTTATGAGTTACCCTGAAAGGTCATTTAAAGCTTTTTCATCGTTTTTTTACATTATTTTTTGTTTTTCCCTTTTAATGCTTTGTAAAGGAAATATGCTAACCCTCCGTAGAGTACGATAACACCGAAGAAGAACATGATAAGGGCTGAGAGAGACAGCATCAGTGAGCCTCCTTTTGTGATTTTTTCATTAAAATGAATGCTAGAAAGATAATTGCAATGAGCGGTATCGCCCCTATTATCAGGAGGACGAACCAGGGGTAGCCCATATAGGGATTGATTATATTTTCTATGATGGAGAGTGTCAACAGGAGGATGAGAACAAGTGGTATGATGAATTTGATAAGGATGTTCCACCATTTGCCGATGTGTACTTCTGAGGTCTTGTTTGTATAGGTTTGGAAGTATTGTAAAGGGCCGAACCAGCCGATGAGGATGCATTCGACTAGACCCACTGCAACCAGGCCGAAATTTGCGACGAAATGATCCATAAGTTCCAAGAGATAAAGTCCATTTCCTGCAGTAAACAAAAGACTAAGGCTAAAACCTGCTATGCAGAGGGTTGCTGTTGTTTTGGTTTTTGTTACTTTGAATCGGTGATTAATTCCAGCGGTAAGTGGTTCTATCATGGAGAATGCGGAGTCGATTCCAAAGGTGAGTAATGCAATATAAAAAAGGATGCCAAAGAATGCTGCTGCAGCTGGTAGGAGAGAGATGGCGGTTGGATAGGTGACAAACACAAGGAATGGGCCTGCAATGCCGAGTTGGTCGATGCTGACTCCTTGGCTTGCCGCCAGGTATCCAATAACGGAGAAGACGGTGAATCCAGCAAAAAAAGATGTTCCTGCATCGGCTAATGCGGTGATGATTGCATTATTGTTGATATCTGATGTTTTCTTTAGATAGCTTGCATAGGTTATCATGATTCCCTGTGCGACGCCGATAGAGAAGAATACCTGTGCGTAGGCTGCAAGCCAGACATTTACATTGGTAAGCGCGCTGAAGTCGGGTGTAAGATAGTAGCTTATGCCTTCCATTGCTCCTGGTAAAGTGATTCCCCTAATGGTGAGGATCATGAGGAGTATTGTTGGAATGGGTACGGTGAGAAGGACTACTTTTCCTATCCTATCTACGCCTTTGTAGAGGATAATGAATATCATGGTCCAAATGGCGATGAGACCAAGGATGACTGGTATGCTTATATCTCCGAATTCAAGCGGTCCATTTGTTACCCCTAGGAAGGTGTGTAGGAAGAAATGTTCAGAGTTAACTCCCCAGCGAAGGTCTATGGCATAGATCATGTATGCAAAACACCATGCCATGATGACAACATAATATATCGATACAAGGAAGGGGATGAAACTTGCCCACCAGCCGGCCCATTCCCATTTCTTTTTCATTTCTTTGAATGCTGCAGGTGGTGGTTTTTGGGACCAGTGCCCTATGGTGAATTCAAGGATGAGTAGAGAAATCCCAGCGGTGAATAATGCAATAAAGAACGGTAAAAGAAAAGCGCCACCTCCATTGGCATAGCAGATGTACGGGAATCTCCAGACATTTCCTAGGCCTATTGCTGAGCCTATTGCAGCCATGATGAATGCAAGCCGGGAATTCCAATGTTCCTTCTTTTCTATTATTATTCCTCCCACACTGGTGTATATATCTTTTAGGAATATTTTAATGGTTAAATAAATATTTTAATCTATTGGGTGTGAAAACTATTTATGCAGAAGTAATATACGGACAATTCCATTGACCTATGGACTATGTATTTAAGAGGTTTGTATGAGCCGTGTTTCCTTGTCTAATCAGTCATTGACCGAGTCTTCTGCCTTGTCCATGATTCTTCTTTCAATTGTATTTTGGGCATTTGCTTTTCCTTTGATAAAGGTGGGGTTAACAGAGCTATCTCCTGAAAATCTTGCGATTCTACGTTTATTTCTTGCAACGGTTATCTTCCTAATTGCCTACATTGTTAGACCAAAGATGTTCTCACCATTACATAAAAAGGATATCCCAGTTCTCTTCTTACTAGGTTTTACTGGTATCTCTGTGTATCATCTTGGTTTGAACTATGGTGAGCAGTTTGTTTCAGCTGGCGCAGCAAGTTTGATCATTGCAACGATACCTATATATGTTGTGATACTTGCTGTTGTGTTTTTAAAGGAACATATCTCGTTTAAGACTGCTCTTGGTATCCTTATTTCTCTTGCTGGTGTAGTTATCATATCTTTATGGGGAAATCCAGGAACGAGCATTCAGATAGAGTATATTCTTGGTGCTTTGGCTGTGGTTCTTGCTGCCTTTGTTGGTGCGGTGTATACGATCGCGGGAAAAAAACTCCTACAACGTTATAATGGTTTTTCGTTAACAGCATATGCATTTCTATTTGGAAATCTAGGGTTAATAGCGTTCGTGCGAGCTCCCTTGATAGATCAAGTTGGATCATTGTCTGTAGAGGTATGGGCTGCTGTGATCTTTCTGGCATGTTTTCCAACAGTTATCGCCTATTCATTATGGTATATGGTCCTTCATGTGAAGACTGCTTCAGAATTAAGTGTCTTTCTCTATTTCACCCCTGTGTTATCAACATTTATCTCCACTGTTTTTTTCAATGAAAGAATTACGATTTTCTATATTTTGGGTGGTATCTTGGTCATTGGTGGGTTGTATATCGTGAATAAAAAGAAGGGAAAAAGAAAGTATGCGCCCTCTTTAAGGGTTGATCAGGGCTAACCTAAATCTTTATTACTGTTCTCTTGTTTTCAGGTTGGGTTCGTTTGAATATTTTGCAGGGGTAGCCAAGCCAGGTCAACGGCGACAGACTCAAGATCTGTTCCTGTAGAGGTTCGGGGGTTCAAATCCCTTCCCCTGCATGGTTTTAGTTCTTTTAACAGGAGAAAAAACAAAATTTTTAAAAAATCAATCCCCCACACGCTTTCACCGGTGAAAAACCATATTTTTTCAAAGTTTAACTTGGCATCTACTCAACTAGTTTTTTTCTCATCAACCATTTACTTGGTCCAATAGGTTGACAATCAAAACCACGGTTACTCAAATGAATGATTTCTTGTTCAGAATCAACGATTACACTCTCAAAACCAACATCCGGACGGACTTTATTACTTTCAGCCTTAAGGGCATCCGTTATCAGTTGCTGAATCTGTTCAGTATTGGGACAAGTATCAATACGATGTTCCAAACTTTTAATTTTACCAATGATTCCTTTTATTTTTTTTAGATCATAGTATTTCTTTTTCCCATTGATTGGATTAAGATATTGTTGTCGTTCTGAATAAATCCTTCTTAGAGTGTCTACTCGCCGGTTCCAATACACGCTGTCAACTTCACTGATTTTGTGACAAGTTAAAAAATTCACGATCTTATCTTCCATTCCATGATTGGTCATCTGTGTGATGAAAAACTTCCGGAGGCAATGCACGCGAACTCGTCCATATTTTTGATTTCCATTTCCAATCCCTGCTCGACGAGCGGCTTCATGAATCGTATCATTGAATCCTTGCGCGGTAATAGATACTGTTTTATTTTTTTGTTGTCTTTTTGTCCGTCCGACAAATAACGGACTTTCTTCTGTGAGTATTTCCCCTTGTTTTTCCCTCCATGACAGATACCGTTTCAACATCATTACTCCATCACTACCAAGAAACGTAACTCGTTCACCAATATGCTCTCTATCTTTTTTTGGAAGAAACCGGATAGCAAGCGGAATTCTTTCCAGTTCTAATTCCCGTTGAATATCACCAAGATTCAAATTAATAGCATCTGATACACGCATGCCGGTTTGAGCAAGAAATAATATCCGAAAACCTTTTTCAAGATTCATTGCCTCAATCATTTTCTTTAATTCTTCTAATGTGGGTACGAGATCCTGTTTTTTGGTAACATTTTTGTTTCTGTAATTCCGAATGTTGATCATGCCTCGTCTGCCGAGGACCGCGGTGTAGAATCCTCTGATGGCGCCATCATGACTACTTATGGTTTTCGGTGCAAG
>CAYPIF010000045.1:0-11227 GCA_964410735.1 uncultured Thermoplasmatales archaeon | reverse complement strand
TTGTTTCGGAAAAGATCGACTATGAATGGCCTGAACATATCATAAGTCGTTTCCAAAACAAAAAAATGTTATTGCCGGAAGATGAAAAACAGTATCCATCGCCAATAGCATTGAAATGGCATCAAAAGAATATTTTCGGTTAGATTAAATTTGATCTAGCCATTGTTTTAATCACATTGTTTCTACAACCATTTATTTTTGAAAATTCTTTAAAGTATAAATATACTGATACAGATACGACAGCTATAGATTTGGAAGGGAAATAGTGAACTATGCTCTTTTTTGATTAGGAAACAGTACATTGTTTCCCTTCTTTCCTCCCTCACCAAACTTTTAATTTCGCACTTCCCACAACTAACAACCACTTACTCATCATTACAAATCCCCACCTCTCTCGCTCTCCTTTAACATTGAGCGGCCACCTGCCATCCTTGATAATCGTAAAAACCCTCAAAACCAACCAAAACCAACCAAAACCCCAAACATAACTGCCATCCTTCATATATCAAACTCGGCAGCTCCAACAGAAGAAAAAACCCCTCTTTATCTCATGAGCTACCCCAAACACACCTCATCCAAAAACCACTCAAAACCCTATTATCAACAATGGCAGCTGCACACCAAATTTTTATCAAAGACGGCAGGTGAATCATATATGAAACTCGGCAGGTGGATTTATCAACAAAGGCAGGTAAGATTATCAAAGATGGCAGGTAAACCCTCATTTTCATTTATCAACGATGGCCGTTGGCATTATCAAAAACAGCAGGTCGCAATATTAACAGTAGCAAAGGGCCACAGATCGATAACAGTGGTTCACGTAAAAGATCCGCGTATCTGACCGTATTGTGTTCATAGCATTTTCCTATGGTGCTTGGATCCGTGTCTTCCCTTTTACGATAGTGATCACTTAGTATTCCTTCAAGATACGATCATATACTTTTTTTAGATTCGATTCTTTTACCTTTGACCGATACTGTTTCAGATCCTCAAACAATTGATCCTTTGAGCAAATAGGCCCCAGCTCACCATCGATCCTCACGGAATTAAACCGTTCTTTACTGCCTTTATGGATGTAGATGATGTTCACCTGGAGGGAATCAAGGTACTCTGCAAGAGTAATGGACCGATACGATCTTTTCTGCTGTAGTGAAGAGGCCCGATCGACGATCGAAACTGTTTTTGACTTCGCTAGTGTCATTATTTCCAAGATACGGGTCGTGCTCCATTCAAACCCATAGAACCTGGCAGCAGTGGTCAATGCCCAATACCATCTCTTACGTCCATATACAAGATCGAACAGGGAAATGAAGAAATCTTGCTTGTTCTCAATGAAATGTCCTTTCCGCTCTCGACTCGTTGGAACATAATATATCCCCTTGAAAAATGTTGGAATGATATATAATGATGAAAGCGCCTTTTCAAATGGATACATTTGTTTAATATCCTTTGATGAAACGAATCGTCCACTGCCGAAAAGTTCAACAAAATCCTGATAACCAGTCATACATCCACCTCTTAAATTCAAGAAATTCATCAAAGGGGAGATCTTCCACTTGTTCTCTATATTGAAATAGATAGAGATCCTCTCTGTCTGTTGAACGGATGTCTTGTATCCTCTGTTCAAATGATGTCTCGATCACCTCGCAGTCCCTTTTTGGAAAAGAGATCTGTGCTGATGAACCTTTTTTGATAACAAAGAGATCGACCAGATCTCGGGCATCATACAGTGATCTACAGAGAAGGGAGTTCATTTTCATATCGGCATAGGTCTGTTCATCAAATAGAAGAACGTTTGTCTGATCGATCCGTTTTGGTTCAATGGATTTGTATGATGTTGAATTGTTGAAGACATCGATTTTAATGTGAGGGCCCGCATAGAGTGTGTGTTTCTTTGTTTCATGGATAGGAAATCCTTTTTTCGAAAGTCTTTCAGCGAGTTGATCTGCCATCTCTTGCTCGTGGCCGGTTCCGATCTGATGCGCATTAGGATCATAAAGGTCGATATCTTCAGATGCACGATATTCATGGAAGAGCACCAGGTTCAGGGCAATAACCGCCTACGAACACAAGATCTAAATAAGACGCCTCTTCGATGATGTATGTCCAATTCCGTTTGATCCATGACCTTTTCGTAAAAACAGACATACAATCTAATAAGATTAAACTATTTTTAATCTTTTTGATTTGTAAAATGAGGCTGAAACATTGCTAAAGATCAATGGGTATCAGATAACAGATCATCAAAGAAATGTATGATACTGTTTTTTGATGAGAAAATGCTCATTGCAACGCATCATCAGCATCATCTTTTTTTGATAGATTACTATAAAGACGCTGATTCATGCCCGCCAACTTTCATATATCAAACTCGGCAGATCAAACAGAAGAAAAAACCCTTCTTCACCTCACAAGCTGACACCAAAAACACCTCATCAAAAACCACCCCAAACCCAATTATCAACGATGGCAGTTGGCATTATCAAGGACAGCAGGTGAATCATATATGAAGGATGGCAGTTGGCAGTATGAAAAACAGTATCCCTCGCCAATAGTATTGAAATGGCATCAAAAGAATGATTTCGGTTAGATCAACAACCCTCGAGAGTAGGTGGTACATGTCATTTTTATTTGCAGTCGCCTAAATTCCTTCTTTGATTTTAAATGATAAAGTCTCGATGATTTTCTAATGATTTCTAATAGAATTGTACAATTTATTTTCAATTATATGTAAAATATGATAAGAAAAATATATAAGTAATGAAACTTTTACACTATTGCCAATAATGGGGAGGCAGAAACTTAAGAGGGAATGATATGAAAAAACAAATTTTATGTGTTATAGTAGTCTGGTTATTGACAATATTAAACATACCCCTTGCGAACTCGTTTTCTGTTGATACATCACAAACACAACAACAATCCACCTTGGGTACTTCAGATTATTTCAGTTGGAAAGACAACAATGGAGCAGATTGGACAACACCGGTAAAAGATCAAATGCTCAGTGGGCCCTGTTGGGCTTTCGCTGCTTGCAGCATTTTAGAAAGCGTGATCAAAATAAGGGAGAATAATGCGAACATGAACCCTGATATCTCTGAACAATATATCTTATCTTGTTTACCACAATCTGGAGGTATGAACGGTGGCTCAAGCTATCTTGCTTTAAAATATATGATGGAAACAACAACCGCAGGTAATGATCATAATGGGGCGATACCAGAATGGTGTTTTCCGTATCAAGAAACAGATGAGATCCCCTGTTCAGAGAAAGATGAGAGATGGACAGACCAACTCATCCCTCTTAAAGAAGTTGGTCGATGGACATCATCTGGTTCATCTAGTGATATACAAAAGATAAAGGATGATATCATAGAAAAAGGACCACTTGTTACAACTATAGCGAGCACTGATGATCTACGATCCTGGGGTTATGATCACAACAATCCAGATGATTATTATCCAGATCCTGGTCAAAACCTCATGATGAACCATGTTGTCGTACTTATCGGATGGAAAGATAGTTCAATAGTTGATAATGGTGGCTACTGGATCTGCAAGAACAGCTGGGAACCCTACTGGGGTTATGATGGATTCTTTAACATTGAATATGGTGCATTGAATATTGATAAAGGGGAAATTATATGGGTTGATTATGATCCCTCTTTTAATTATGCTCCTACCGCTCAGATAAAAAAGACCGCTGTTGGAAGTGTGGGCGAAGGATTGACATTTGACGCATCTGAAAGCTTTGATGCCGATGGGTCGATTGCAGAATACCAATGGGACTTTGGTGATGGATCCGGTGGTACAGGTATGGTTGTAGATCATACGTATGAAACACGAGGTATCTATACAGTAACACTTACGGTCATAGATGACCAGGGAAAAGAGGGGTACATCGGTTCCGCTGCTCTTGTTGACATGTGGGTGGAGGGTGATTCTTGGACATATGATATCGATACCATACAGATCAATTATGATACCTTAGGCTTTCATGTAAGTGGGGGTGTATCCATACCAAACCTAGAACTCAAAGTATCTGAGATCACAACAGATGAAAATAAGATACTATATGGGGGAAAAGTAAATGGTGAACTCACGCTTGAGCTTGCAGGTTTACCCATCACAGCAACGTTTACCCCGTTCACAAAACTATCCGGGGGCATTACAATGAAACGATCGGATCTTCATATTCAAGAGATAACAACTACGATCCAGGGGATGATAAAAATATCGATCGAAGGTATACCGGTATCATTTCCCATACCATTTGATGTGACATTGAACCCAATTTTAGATGGGGGGATCTCATTTATACAATTCCCAATAGAAGTGTGTAATTGTTGGGATACCGGTGGTGCAACAGTAAGTTTGGATGGAACCATTAGCTCATTCTATTTAAAGGTCCTTAAAACCGCAAACAGAATTGCTTCACTGTTCGGAAAAGAGATCATATCACCTGAATATGCGCAACTTCTACCAATTATCGATATTAGTGATTTTTTAGATTTGGAAGAAGTTGATAATTCATTTGAGATCATCAGTCATCCTCGCTCCTTTGTTTGTACAGACTTTGAAGCTGTAACTGTGCCAGCGGGAACCTTTGATGCATATTGTGTTGTTCTGGAATATGAACATTGGACTGGTGATTGGAACGTGGACATGGGATACCATTTCTCACCAGAGGTTGCAATGATCACGGACGCTTCATTGGATGTTGGAGATATGCTTTTCATTCATGCTGAACTAGTAGAAACATCAATAGATGATTAAACGGTGAATGGAAATTAGTTACAGAGGTACTTATGTTTCGCAAAAACATAAAAAACCTCTTTCTTTTTTCGTTATTTACGCCGAATTGACCGCCGTTTTGGGATATCCCTCAAACGTGGTATCAAACAACATATCAAACTTGTTCAACAGCGCAATGATCTGATCAAAGAGATTCCATCTGATACGGACTGTTAGAGTTTTCTTAGGATTTGAAAGTTTCACGGTAAAGCTAAGATCTGAAAATAATTTGTATGCTCCTTGCCATTGGTTCACATGCGTCTATGGCAAAGGTGGTAGTAGCATTCGATAGACCTGTTACGAATGATTCAACAGCTTTTTTCGTTGGTGGAAAGGTATGCTCTCGGGCAAGCATGCCTTGTTCATCCAGGACGCAGCCTGTTATAGATTCTTTATGGATATCCAATCCACCATACAATGCTTCATTCATCTCTTCTTTTCACCTCTTGGTAAAGTGCTTATAAAGTTGGCAATAAGCACTTTAACTTATCTATTCTGATTGAAAAAATGAGTTCTACTACCATCAGTTAGATCATCAATAAAAAGAGTTAAGGTGACAGAATGAGCAAGGAAAACAGGAAATTTAAAAATCAATTAAATCCATCAGAGTTTCTTTTCCGCTTCATCATTCTTTTGGTTCTTTTCGTCTCTTAAACGTTGGTATATTTTCAGGGATTCCGAGGTGATCAATAGAGTACCAGGGATAATGATAAGAAGAAGGAAACCGATTGGAGATTTCACAAAATTTGGTAAATAACCAAGATAGGGTATGGTAAAAACGACTTTCCCAAGTATGCGATCTTCAGGGACCACTGTCTGATCGATGTTGTTATTTGCATCTCCTTTTGTCTGAAAAAACAAGGTGTTATTTTCTTTGGAAATATTGACAACTCGATGTGTGATACGTGTATCCTCATTACCTCTAGATTCTTGAAATGTAATAACATCTCCTTTAATCAAAGTATTTGGATTCTGCTCGAGGGTTACGACAACATCACCTGGGTTAATGGAGGGCGACATTGATCCACTGAGGACCACCAGAAAATGAAGTGAACCCTGCATTGCTGGTAGAATGATCGTAACAATAAGAAGAGTACCAAAAAGTATTGAAATGCCATAGGTTGCGAGTTTTCTTTTCTCTTGAAAAAACGTGTTTTCTTTCATGGTCGCTCCATTGTATCTTATGAAATGGTAAATGCCTCAATGATACTTTGTTGTTCATTCCCATATATATCTGTTGCATAAATAATATATGAGTAATTTCCTAAAGAAAAGGTGCTCTCAAAAGAATAATGACTCGTATTTTGATGTATCATCGGATAGTTAACCGTGATATTGCTAGGATCAGTAATATTGATCGACACCATGCCTACTTCGGTATTATCAGTCACATTTGCAGATATAGCAATAGTTTGGTTGTTTTGATATATTGTAATGTCATTGATACTTGGTGAGGTAACATCCTGGATACTAAAAGAATAAGAAACTGATGTGTTTCTGTTATCATTTGCATCCAGTGCAGTGATAGTAAACGTGTACGGACCATATTGTTGAAATATTTTAGTAAATGTATATGTCTCATTCAAGCTGTTGTTCATAACATAATATGTTGTTAGATTTTTAGGGTTTGTTATATTGATGAAAACGGTTTGCACAGAGAAATCATCTGAAACTGTTGCATTGATATTTACTGAACTATTTTTTTCTAGAAGAATCGGTTGAATAGAAATATTTGAAATAACTGGGGGTGTCGTATCATTAATGATACAAAATGTGTAATTTTGTGTTTGATTTGACAAATTATCACTGTTTGTTGCTTGGATGGAAAAAGTATGATTACCTGTTTGATTAAAAGCTTTTGAAATCGTGTATACTCCAGTTGTTTCAGTTTCTGTGAGTTGAAGAGTTATCATAGTATCATCTGGTTTTTGTATAATCACGTTGGCATGTGTTATTGGAGATGGAGATGAAATAGTTGCTTGGATGTTAACTAGCTGATTACGTTGCTTTATATTGGGAGTTGTGTTAACTTTTGTAATCGTTGGAGATATTGGTGAGTAAATTGTAAATGAATCAGTCGAGGAAAGTATTGTTCTATTTACTTCATCAACGATAGTCATATAATACGTGTATTCTCCAGTTTGAGTATACGTTTGATTATAATAAAATTGTGAATAAAATCCATTCACAGTACTCATTGAGTGATTTATTATTGTTTCATTTGGTGTAATAATGCTTAAGTTTACAGATTGTAAAGGATCACTGTGAGTAACAAAACAAGATATATTAACTGACTCATTTAGTCGCTGTGACAAAGGAGATACAGTAATGTCTCTGATGAGTAATCCTTGGATTAACGCAGTTGTATAAACCGTTGAAGCTGCACCATCATCATCAGTGACGGTGAGGGAAACCGTATAAGATCCAATATCAGTATACGTTTTGTTCACAGTTTTATTTTCACTAGTTGTGTTATCACCAAAATCCCAAAGATACGATTGAATACTTCCATCTTCATCCGTGCTATCATTTGCGTTAAAATGGATTGGTTTAGATATGTTAGCTGTATATGGTCCATTGTGCATCGCTGTTGGAGATTTATTTGGATTAGACGGTGAAGAATCAGGATTTGGTGAGGGGTTTGGTTCAGATGGTTCATTCATCGTAGTAAATGTAAAAGTTGGTGATTGAGTTTGAGTAATATCATCACTAATTATAGCATACCATGAATATGTAGTCGTATAAGATAGATTATTCCATGTACTAGTTGCAGTGTGTTTAATATTATAGCAGGTGTCAATCACATTGCTGTGGCTATCAAAAAAAGTAACGTTTAGTGTTTTATCATCAGGATCAGAAACGTTTATGGATATTAGTGGTGAAAGATTCATGTTTATGCTGTTGTTTGCAGGTGAAACTAATTGTGAGAATTTAGGTTTATGGTCTGTTGTAAAGTTCCATGTTTCCGATGTGGCGGTTCCTTCCCAGTCTGTTGCTGTGACATACCAAGAGTATGTTGTTGCAAATTCAAGATTGTTCCATTCAGCAGAAACAATTGAACCAGATTCCACGTTTAGTATTGTATCCACACACTCATGAGTCGATGCATCAAAAAAAGAAACATTCATTGGGTCATTATTGGGATCAGAAATCAACACTTGCAATAATACATTAACCGGAGTGTTATCTTCCGCAGATGGTGGATTGATCAGTGTTGGTGAATGTGGTGGGCAGTAATCTTCAATGTCATTTGATGCAGTAAAAAATCCAGTTGTCTTTGCTTGATCTAAATAAAAAGCATTTGTATAATTAAAAAACATGTAATTAAAACTACCGAAAATTAACATAGAAAGAAGAAAAATCGAAATTATTTTATTAAATTCATTTTTGCTTTTCATGTTTTATCAGACATTCACTTGATTTTTTTTATCAGGCAAACCAAGGAGTTAAACCCAGTTATTCTTTCGATATTTGCCATAATGAACAGAGAATATGGGGAATAATCCCCAAGGAATGATGTTTTACAATGGTCCGAACCAGGGACAATTTTGACGAGCATCAAATTCGATTTCAAGTTCGCAACTATCATACATATATGTTCCATCAGCATCTTCAGCGAATTTAAAGGTGAGTTCCAACTTGTAATCTTGATGATCGCCACCTTTTAACAAAACGCCGTCGCCACCTTGGAATAATGCATCTTGCGTGACAGGACCAGGTGCGCCTTTACCAAGGAAATCTTCACAGGCATCAAGTTCAGCAAGAGTTAAAATACCATCACCGTTTGCAGCACCACTATCTTCAAGCCATCCTTCTAATTCTTCTATGTCTGTGTAATAATGCCAGCCGCCACCGTTTTCAGTGTCTTTAAAATGTTCTTTCCATTGCGTAATAATTATTTTTTCGTCAAGATGTGATCCATCACCATTGCCATCGCGGTTAACGACGTTAAAGTCCATTGCCATAGATTTGATATCTCCGTTACCGGAATTGGTAAAATTGAGAATTGCATGAACAGTTTCTCCAGGCATCCAGTTTTCTGGACTTACCCATGTTGCTTTTGTATCATCCCAATCATCATTGAATGGATTGAGTGGAAAGTTTTCGTCATCATCTTTCAATTCCAAGTCTAATCCACCTGCTGTGAACTCATTATCTTTTGCTGTTGCACTGTCATTGAAATACGCTATGGTTCCAGCACCAATCATTAGACCAACAATTCCAACTGTCAATACACTTACCAATACTTTTTTTTCCATTTTTTTCGCCTCCATATTTTTTTCTCTGTTTTTTGAGATAGAGTACAAATCTTTTGTTCTCCATCTGATACAGGTGAAGCCAGGGTTTGAACCAAGTGTGTTTCCTAAAGAACTCTTCACCATAAAGAAAATTAAAGTGGGGATTAAACCCCATATTTAGTCTTTTTAACTGCTGTATACGATGTTCTGGGTTCCATCACAAACGATTTCTAATGTGCAACTGTCTCCTTGATATTCGTTACCTGCATCTTCGGCAAATTTAAAGGTGAGTTCCAATTTGTAGTCTTTATGATTTCCACCTTTTAACAAAACATCATCTCCGCCTTGCCAAGATGCATCCTCAGTCACTGGACCTGGAACATCCCAAATATGAAATTTTGTACAACTTTCAAGTTCGGCAAGTGTAAGATTTCCATCATCATCTGCAGTATCAATTAGGCTTTCGACCATAGCTAAATTATTAAATGTCCAGTCATCTCCACCTTCAGTATTTGTGAAATGTTCTTTCCACTCAGTGATGATGATTTTATCATCAAGATGAGATCCATCACCGTTGCCATCGCGGTTAATCACGTTGAAATTCAAAACCATTTGTTGTATATCGATAGATCCTGGATTCGTAAATCTAAGTGTGGCAGTAACTTCATCTCCTGGAGCCCAACCATTTGGACTTACCCATGTAGCTATGGCATCATCTCCATTGTCATTATTTGGATTTCCTGGAAAGCTTTCATCGTCATCTGCTAGTTCGATATCGAGTGTTCCAGCGGTGAACGTGTTTTGTTTTGATGTAGCCGTGTCACTGAAATATGCAAATGTTCCAGCACCCATCATGAGGCCTGCAACACCGATTGCAACGATACTCATTAATACTTTTGTTTCCATACTTTTTTACCTCCTTTTCAATTACTTCTGATTTAATTTTTTATTTGTGGAGTGCAAAGCCGAGCGTCTCCCCCAAATCATTTAGAAAGAACAAGGTCTTTCGCAGAAATATGATAAAAATATGTTTATTTAAATAGATAAGAAAATAAGTTCAACAAATCAATTGTGGAACTGAGTTCCTCAACGGATTTTCCTACATATTTAAACAATATTATCGGAATCATCTTTTTTATAGGATTAAGGAACATTGGGTCAATATGGCTGCACAGGATCAAACGGAGATCGAAGACACACAAAGAGAGATTCTTGATGATCTTTTCCAGTTAAATGACAAAATAGAAAACATCCAAAATCGGGAAAAAAGAATAAGAGCAGTTTACCTATTAGGAAAAATTATTCAATTATGGCAAAAACAATAATAGATCATTTCATTTTTCATGTATCAGCGTAATAACCTCATGCAAGGGATCCAAGAGTTCAGCACCATTCTCTGTGAGAAAATACTGTTTTCCCTTTCCATCGTCCTTCTCTTCAATGAACTGTTTTTCCAAAAGGACATCTAGGTAACGCGTTAACTGGGTATTGGACATATTTGCATTATACATCAACTGTGTTTTTTTAATCCCATCCTTCGTTTGAGATAATATAATATGGATTAGATCTGATTCGCAACGCTTAGATTCGAATATCACGGTCCTTGACCGCCCCCCTTGCAACAAAATAAGTATCAAAAAACGTTTACTTAAATCTTTTCACCAAAATACACCCTGCATTAAAAATATAAATATCATTAAATTTTGATATGATCAATTCAATCTCTATCCCATTCAAACAAACATTAATGAAAATGAAATATGCGACTAGCCATCGTTGATAATCAAAAAAACCCAAAAAACAAATAGAAAACTGCCATCTTTCATATATCAAACTCGGCAGATCAAACAGAAGAAAAAACCCCTCTTTATCTCATGAGCTACCCCAAACACACCTCACTAAAAACCACCCCAAACCCAATTATCAACGATGGCAGTTGGCATTATCAACAACGGCAGTTGTAGTCGTATATTCATTGTTATGGATGGGCCCTATTGACGTTAGTAGTATTTCACATAAAATGATACAAATTAACAGAACATGTTACTATGATCGTACATTGATGGTCATGTACACTATCTATTTAAATAAAAAAATTGTATTTGTTTAGCTTAAGATATGCAAAGTTCCCTTCTTAGGAGTTTTTCAAGTTCGTCAAACACGTTTTTACCTTGAAGTCTCCATGTTGCAAACAT
>CAYPIF010000044.1:0-10440 GCA_964410735.1 uncultured Thermoplasmatales archaeon | reverse complement strand
GGGAACCATCTCCCTAATTTTTTTTTAGCATTATGCTATACTAATGGAACATCAAATAATGTGAAAATCGGCAGGATATTATTTTTCAGACAAGCTCATGTGCAAGCCTCATTTACCTTATTTTTGGCTGTTTTTCGTAGAAATGGCTGAAAAAGAGGTAAAAACTAATAAGAGAATGTTTGTTTTGTGGGTTGAAAACGGTTCGGTCCATATTTGCGAGGGTAGCGTTATGAGCATTTCCAAGGAACAACCTAAGATTGCTGTGTTTCTTTGTCATTGTGGGGATAATATAGCAGGTACGGTTGATATAGCAAAGCTGAAAGAAATACTGTCTAAAAGGGATGATCTTGTTGTAATGGACCATCTTTTTTTATGTTCAGAATCAGGTCAGCATCTGATTTTAGATACACTTGAGAAAGAGAATGTTGATCGTGTTGTTATTGCAAGTTGTTCACCAAAACATCATTGGAATATCTTTAAAGGTTGTATTGAACAGAAATTGAATCCTTATATGTTTGAGATGGCTAATATTAGGGAGCATTGTTCATGGGTTCATTCTGATAAGGAAGAGGCGACGACAAAGGCATTAGCGTTGATCGAGGGTGCTATTGGTAATGTGAAACATCATAACCCTATCGATAAAAAGGAAATTGCTGTCAATAGGGATGTGATGATTATCGGTGCGGGGATTGCTGGTATGCATGCGTCTCTAGAACTTGCTGATAAGGATTTTCATGTGTATCTTGTTGAAAAGGAGCCGTCTATTGGTGGGAACATGACAAAGCTAGGGCGGACGTTTCCCACTGATGATTGTTCGATGTGTACTGAGTCACCGATCATGAATGAGGTAAATGCTCATCCCAATATCGAGTTGATGACGCTTTCAGAGGTCGTTGATTTTTCAGGGCGGCCGGGTGAGTTTATTGTAACTGTGAAAACGAATCCACGGTATGTTGATCCTTCTAAATGTACCGGTTGTGGTTTGTGTACAGAGAAATGTCCTGTCTCTATTCCTTCAACCTATGAACTTGGGTTAAAGAATACAAAAGCTATCCACATTCCGTTTGATTCTTGTGTTCCTGAGATCGCGTTTATTGAACCTGATGCCTGTTTAAAGATACGAAAGGGCACCTGTGGTATTTGTGAGAAGGTTTGTCCTGCTGATGCGATAGATTATAATCAGAAAGCTCAGATGACCAAGATCAAGGTTGGTGCGGTGGTTGTAGCAACCGGGTATAAGCAGATGGATTTAACAAATACCGAGTACAATTTTGAGCATCCTGATGTCATTAATGGTCTTCAATTGGAGAGGATGATAACACCTGCAGGTCCAACAAAGGGAAAGATCCTTTGTCCGAGTACTGGAAAAGCACCTGAATCGGTCACCTTTATCCAATGTGTTGGATCAAGGGATGAACGACATCATGCCTATTGTTCGAATATTTGTTGTATGTATTCAGCGAAAAATGCGAAGATCGTTCGGGCAAAGCTGCCTGATGCTGATATCACTATGTGTTATATTGATATACGTGCACCAGGGAGACGGTATGAGGAGTATTATCGTTTGTTACGGAAGAATAATGTCAAGATGGTACTGGGCAAGCCTTCGGAGATAATGGATTCTGCTGATGGTTCTCTTTATTTTGATGTCTTTGATAAATCAACAAATAAGTTACTTCGGGTTAACTCTGATCTGGTTGTTCTTGCGGCAGCATTGGAACCATCAGAGGGAACAAAGAAGATGGCAGCTTTGCTGAATATCCCCTATGGTCTTGATGGATTCATCTCTCCCTTGCATGTGAAGATTGCTCCGGTGGATACCACCTCAGAAGGTATCTATGTGATCGGGACTGCTGAAGCACCGAAGTCGATACAGGATAGTATCACGGATGCGGCTAGTGCTGCAAGTAGGATTGCAACCCTGCTGAAAAGTGATACGTCTGTTATTGATCTGAAAACGGTGGTGATCGACCCGGATACCTGTACGAAATGTGGTCTGTGTATCGAGGCCTGTAATTATTCTGCTATAACTGATGAATACGAGATCATTGATATGTCCTGCAGGGGTTGTGGGAAATGTGTCGCTGTTTGTCCAACGGGGGCTATACAGATCCGGCATCTCACCTCTGAGCAACTGCGGGGCCAGGTTGATGGTATCCTCTCTGTTGACCCTGAATCAGTTATTGCGTATGCTTCTGAGACCTGTGGGTATAATGCAGCAGATATCGCTGGTGTTTCAAGGATGGAGTATCCAAGCGTTGTGAAGGTTGTGAAGGTTCCTTGTGCGGGTAGAGTAGGTGTTGATGATCTCTTGTATGCTTTTGAAAAAGGTGCCCATGGTGTGCTTGTCATTGCTTGTCCCAAAGGGCTTTGCCATTATATTGATGGGTGTGATACAGCAGAGGATGCGGTCAAAGAAGCAAAAAAGATACTGGATGAACGAGGTGTTGATAGCAATCGACTTCGTTTTGTCCCTATTGTGTCACCTGATGGTCCAAAGTTCCAACAGATCTGTACTGAGGAAGCCAAAAAAGTAAGGGGGAATGCTTGATGAGCGATGCGATAACGGATCTCTTTACTATGTCAAAACCTGATAAGAAGAAATATGATGATTTAGAAGAGACACTTGCGCTCTTAGGCCTTGAGTCGCCGAATATTTGTTATCAATGTTCGAAATGTACCTCGGGGTGTGAGGCGATGAAGTTACTAGAGCTGAAACCACATGCGGTCATGGCCTCTGCAAAGGATGGGTTTATTGATGAGATCCTTCAATCCGATGAGATCTGGGCGTGTGTTGGATGTTATAAATGTTTTGAGCGATGTCCACAGAAAATGAGCCCTGTTGATTTGATGTATGTTGTTAAGAACTGGGCTGTTGCTTCAGGGAAACAGCTGCCGGGTGATTATCAAAATCTTCTTCAAAATCTCCTGTCAACAGGATATACACAGGGTCCTATGGATGTCAGTGATGTAAAAGGGAAAACTGTTACAAGGAAATCGTTAGGGTTACCTGAGCTCTTTAAACCCCTTGACCTACAAAAGTTCACTTCGATTGTTTCCAAACTTGCGGTGGAGGCTTTGAAATGAAAAAGCTAGGTCTTTATCTTGGTTGTACGATCCCTACGGAACAATATGGGTATGAATTGAGTATTCGTGAGATCATGCCTGATTTTGGTATCAGCTTGGTTGATTTGGAGAATGCTTCCTGTTGTGGTGCCCCCTTTCGAAGTATTAATCTTATGATGCAGCTGTATCTTTCTGCTCGGAATATCGCTCTTTGTGAAGAAAAGGGCCTTGATATGTATGCTCCTTGCTCTCAGTGTCATCTTTCTCTTTCGGAGACGATACATCGTTTGAATAATTCTGATGTTTTAAGGGAAAAGATCGTAAAAAAACTCAAGGATGAAGAGGGTTTGGCCTATACGGGAAAGCTACGGGTGTATCATACGGTGGATTTTTTGTATGATGAGATCGGTGTTAGCGCTATCAAGAAAAAAGTGAAAAAACCATTAGGTTGGAATGTCGCATGTCATTATGGTTGTCATACTGTTCGATATAGTGATATTGAACGGCCTGATCGAGCGGAGCATCCTTCTAAGATGGAGGATATCATTACTGCGATTGGGGGTAAAACACATGATTATTCGGAGAAATTGAATTGTTGTGGTGCCCCGTTGATGATTAATCATAAGGAATCAGCGTTGACAAAGGCTGGTGAGAAGATCAAGGCGATACAGGACCGAGAGTTTGATGCAGCAGCGATTGTCTGTCCCTTTGGAGGCAGGTTGATGGATTCAAAACAGAAGCAGGCTGCGGATACTATTGGTGAGAAGCTTCATCTTCCCGTGTTCTATCTTACGCAGTTGATTGGGCTAGCGATGGGGAAGGATGAAAAGAAACTGGGTATCAATCTAAATGCTACTTCTCAGTATATCCTTGATCATTAATTTATTTATACAGTCGTCTTTTCTCTTGATTCGATTCGGTCTAAAATAGTTTTTTTTGTTGAATTCAACAGAGCTGTTTCTCTAGTGAGATAATAGCTTTTGTGTTATTTTTTCTTTGGTGTGAATTAATGCGCAAGATTTAAATATATATTAATTCAAAACATTATATTAAAATAGGTAATATAAATGAAGAAAGAAAAGTCCATTACGTTTATGTTATGTTCATTGTTCATTTTTACAAGTATCTCAATTGGTTTTGCACCAACGGTTCTTGCGAGTGGAAAATCAATCTATGGGACATTATATATCGATGGGGTGATCGCTGATCCGGGTGTCACTATTACGTTTATGATCAATGGGACGATTGTTGATCAGACGGTGACCGTTGAGTGGGATGAGGATAACTATATCCTTGGTTTTAGTTCGGTCTATGAGGGCGAAACGGGTTATTTTTATGTTGGTGAGGATGAGCTTATTCCATATGATAATGCATCAGTGTTGATCGGTATGTGGATAGGTAAACGAATGGACCTTCATGTTGGGGAAGACACTGATGATGAGGATGTTAATGCTGATGGGGATATGAATGCTGATGGTTTAGTGAACTCAGCAGATGTGCGTTATCTTGCGTTGAATATTGTGGGTGATCCCGCTTATGATCCGTTGTATTCGCCTGGTGATGTGAACAGTGATGGATTGATTAATTCTGCAGATGTGCGTTATCTTGCATTGTTCCTTGTGGGTGATCCGGCATATACTCCTTTGTACCCATAGGATGCATACTGTTGAATAGAAAATACTTTTGATCCTATTGATCTCTTTTATTATTTGATACCTGGTTGATCTTGTTGCAAGTCCTTTCTTATCGCATTTTTTTATCTTACACTGATACATAGGATACAAGAATAAACAACGATACAAACTGTGGATTCGTTATGTTTAGATTTGGTAAGAAAACGGTAAGATGATGTATCGTACCGTTGGAAAATTATCTCCATCATTTTATTTTATAAATAATGAATATTTTGAAATATAATAAATACATATGTTTTTAAAATAATAATTATAATATTTGAAAAAAACATTTATATGTATTAAATGTATTAAAAAATATAATAATTAAGTGGGGGGAAAAATGATAAGAATAGGAAAATATCATACTGTGCTGTTGTTTCTTTTGATCCTCTTTCTTCCAACAATCTCTGGAAACCAAAACATCGTTGATATTGTTAAGAACAATTTTATGGCCGGCCCTGAATTGCCAGACCCACCAATGATAACGGGGCCAAGTGACGGAGAATTAAATGGTATATAAACCTATAAGATCACAACCGAGGATCCGCAATGTGACAATATCTGTTATACGGTTATGAGCTCAGATATGCCAGCGATTTATAAATCATATTTCTGTGTATCCGAGCATGAATTGATCTATGGCCATTCATGGGCCACCTATTATCAAACAGAACCACCTTATTACATTAAAGCAATGGCAACAGACTGTCAGGGTCATCAAAGTGAATGGAGCTACTTTGAGGTAACAGTACCTAAAACTAAGAGCATCACCACAATAATACTCGATCGTTTGTTCTCTCGACTACCATTCATGTTGCATCTGTAATAAATCATATGGTACAGGTATGGATAGAACATAGACAAAAAATAAAAAAGTTGTACGTTATCATTGAAACATATAAATAGAGTTACAAATATAATTAAGATTCGAAGTCTATGGTACTTGGATTAAACCGTGTAGTAAAACCTATAGTTGTACTTGTAATAGTTCTCAGCTTGTTTGTACCAAGCTCGCTTAGCATATCATCTTTCAACCATCTTATATCAAATAATCAAACCTTTGTTCAATCTGATAGCATCATGGTATCAACGGTTACCGTTGAAGAACATGAAAGCTACAGTACTATACAGCTTCCCGAATCAAACTCCTCTTTAAACGATCCGGGAAAACCAGTTTTACCAATCCTAACAAAGACCTATATCTATCCCATCGGAACCAAGATACAGGGGGTAACAGCCTCTTTTACGAATAAAACAGAGATCATTATCCAAAAACCAATCGAAAAAGCACCCTATCCACTGCCTAAACTATCGAACAATCAACTTGTCCAATCATACAGTGAACAAACACAGATGATCGATTCAACCTCTACTGAAGCTTCTCAGATATATCCAGAAAAAGAATTTGAATATTCAATAGGAGTCGGTCTTGACAAAGGTATTCGCGTTTTATTTGTCACAGTTCATTGTTACCCTGTTCGTTACCAAGCTACGACCGGTCAATTAACTACGGCTGAGACTGTGGAAATATCAATCGATCATGAACCACCAACTGAAACACTAATCACTTCGAATGACTATGACACGGTCATCATTGCCCCTAGAAAATTCGTTTTATCCCTTGAACCGTTACTCGTCCATAAAAACATGCAAGGTATCCAAACGATGATAAAGACCACTGAATCTATTTACCGTGAATCACTGAATGGTCAATATGGTGAGAATGGACGTGACCAGGCCGAACAGATCAAATATTTTATAAAATACGCGATCGAGACCTATGGTATCACCTATGTATTGCTCGTTGGTGGCCATGAAGGTCAACGATCAACATGGCATGTACCCGTCCGCTATTCAAATCTCCAAGATAGATCATTTTGGAACGATACCTATGTCACGGATCTTTATTTTGCTGATATCTATACATACAATGAGACAACAAGTACCTATGAATTTGATGACTGGGATTCCAATAATAATGGTATCATTGGTGAATGGACTTGGATATATGATCCTGAACAGGGCTGGTGGTACGATCTTGATCAGAAAGATGAACTTGACCTGTACCCTGATGTCTACCTTGGTCGACTTGCCTGTCGTGATATCAGCGAGGTACGGTCGGTCGTCAATAAGATCATCAACTATGAACGAGGTATTTTTCATAATTCATGGTTCAAAAACATTGTTTGTGCCGGTGGAGACACGGTACCATACAGCGATGGGGTTTGTGAAGGGGAGATCGAAACTGGTCTTGGATCAAGTTATCTTGAACAAATCGGATTTACGTCAACAAAACTATGGGTAACGAATAATGCACTCACGGGTCCCTCAGATGTTGTGAAGGAACTTAGAAAGGGTGCAGGATTTCTGTATCTCTCAGGACATGGAACACCAATGGAATGGTGTACACATCCAGTATCAGATGGTGATACATGGATCGATGTGTATGGGTTTCAGATGCAACATATATTCAACCGTAATAAATTACCGATCTGTGTGGTTGGCGGTTGCCATAACAGCCAGTTCGATGTTTCACTTATGAACATACCAAAAGGCTTTCTTGAATATGGTGTACGGTATTTCTTCTGGGATGAAGGGATCGAATGTTTCCCTAAGTGGACCTGGGTGCCTGAATGTTGGAGTTGGAATCTTGTCTCCCAGCAACATGATGGGTTCATTGCAGCAATTGGGAACTCTGGTCTTGGATGGGGTGTCGGTGGAGAGCACTGTGTTGAGTATAACGAAGGTTATCTCACGAGTCATTTCTTCCAGGTCTATACGATACTTTCACAACAGGGCTATGATACACTCGGGATGGTACATAGTGAAACGATAAATCAGTACATTGATAGGTTCTTACCAAATACTGATCTACTCGATAGAAAGACGATCGAGGAATGGGTTCTTCTTGGCGATCCAAGTCTTAGGATCGGTGGATAAAAATCAGTTGATTTTTTGGTGGTGCTAGCTAAAAAACATGTTTTTCTGAAATGCGCTTCATAACTTTATATGGCTTACTTATTTACCGCGTATGTTTCCTTATACTGAGATTCATGGGAGTTGCTCAATCCTTTTCTTTTTTGGTAGGTATCGTAAAAAAGAATGAACTGCCTTTTCCTATGCCATCACTTTCAACCCATATCTTTCCACCATGTTTCTCGACGATCCTTCTACAAATAGGAAGGCCTAGTCCACTGCTTTTAAAATCATGGCGGCTGCCATCTGCTTTGTAATATTCATCAAACACATGGGCGAGCTGTTCAGGGTTCATTCCTTGGCCCTCATCAGTAAGGGTAACAAGAACATCGGAATCATTTTTTGTAACGTTCAAGAAGATAGTTCCACCATTTGGGCTGTACTTGACCGAGTTATTAAAAAGATTTGTGAATACCTCCTCAAGTCGGAGTTCATCAGCAAATAGTTCAATGCTTTCCGGTGTTTGAATATTAACAGATATGTTATGTTCCTTGAAGAAAAACTGGTTTGTATCAACAACACTATGAATGATCTTTGAGAGATCGATGCTCTCATAGTGAAGATGAGTATTTGGTGAGTTTAATTGAGCGAGTTCAAGAGTCTTTTGAACAAGATCCTTCATGTATTGGACATTTCGATAGACCACTTCGAACATCTCTTTATCTTGTTCTCGCGTGCTATGTTTCTCTAGTATTGGGAGAAGATTGATCAAAGGACCAAGCGGGTTTTTTAGATCATGGCCCAGTTGATTGATAAAATCATCCTTGTTCTTCAGTATCTTTTGTATCTCCTCTGTTCGTTCCTTTACCCGTTGTTCAAGATCCCTGTTCAGTTGTTTAAGTGCCTCTTCAGCCTTTTTTTGTTCTGCATTGAGAATGACCTGGGTTACTTGATCGGCTAGTTCACCAGCAAAGGATACCTCGTGGTCCATCCATCTTCGAGGGGTTTTCGTATGTTCATGGCAGATGACCCCTGTTAGTTTCCCAGAGGCCCAAATCGGTGCATCAAGCATGGACATGATTTGTAAAGGTCTGAGATACGATCCAGCGAATTCATAGGTACGTGGATCAGTAACTGCATCATCGGCGGCTATCGCCCGTCCTTCCTTAAGACTTTTGAAATAGGTGGGAAAATCTTCAGATCGTAACACTGTTCCAGAGTTATGTGTCGAATCTACCACTGAGTAGATATCAGCACAATACAGTTCCTGCTGATCGTTCTGAAGGAGCCAGATGCTAGCTCGTTCAACACCCATGACGTTTGCTGCATTCTCTGTGATGAGCTGATATCCCTTGTGGATATCCCCTGTTAATAGGAATTTGTTCTTAGAGAGCGAGCTGATCGTTCTCTGTTGGGTATGGACAAGGAGTAAACGATCTTTTTCTTGCTGTTCCGCTTGTTTTCTTTGTGTGACATCTCGAAAAATGACTGTTTGACCTTTTGAATGATTATCTGTATCATAGACCTGTGAGAGTTGAACCTCAAAGAATCGAATACCTTTCAAACCCGTGGCAGTGATCTCTTTTTTTGTATCTTCTTTTTCTTCGAAAAAAGAATCTTCAAGACGATACTGGAAAATCGTATGTGCAGATCCTCCGATGATATCTGTTTTTATCGGTCCGAGATAGTTCTGCTGGATCATATCTTTCGCGGATTTATTGATATCGACCACGTTCTGATTGGTATCAAGTACAAAGATTGCTTCAGGTAAATGTTCAATGATGTTCTCACGGGCAATGGGAACAATAGAGAAAAATCGATATTGCAGGATAGCTAGCGAGAAGCTCACACCAGTTATTACAAAGAGAAGTGGTGTGAGATCGTAAGTGAGTGGGATGATGTTGAAGATGGTGATGATATTTCCTGCGATTGGTGCGGAGATACCAAATAGTAAGAGTAAAGCTTGTTTGGAGAAGATATTTCTATGATGTAGCAGTGATTTAAGGATAAATAAAACTCCAACAAGGAGAAGTACATACGAATACATGGTATGGAACCAGAATAACGGGCCGGCTGTTGTTTGGACGATTGAACCAGATTCCGTTTGCAAAGCTGTTTTTGATATCCAGAAAAGATGATGTATGTTATCGGTGAAGATCAGGGACATGTTTATGATTGGTACGATGAACAATAAAAAAAACATTTTTGCATTGTTTGTTTCCTCTATTTCAGTATATAACAGGCTGAAACTGCAAAATGCGACAGGTATCAGTGTGACTGATATGAATTTGATATTGGACCAAAAAAATATACTATCCGGTGTTAGAGAGATAAGCTCAAGGACATAGGTGAAACACCAGAATGCTGAAAGGAGCATCATGATTGTGAAATAGCTCTGCCTGAGGGTTTTTTCCTTCTTCCAAATATATATCCCCAAAAATGTTGATAATGATCCAGCAATCGTTAATATTGCAATGTAGAAGAGCAATGGGTCATTCATATGCTATTCCACCAGTACATTGTTTTTCTTTGTCCTTTTATGTTTTTCCCTGTATTCATCATCCCATCTTTGGAATTGTAACAAGTACCATATTATTAATTTTATTCCATTCGTGATCGGTTAATGGTGCGCCTTGCATGGGCATTCATAGAGTCAAGTTGAGCTGTTACCAGCTCTTCCTGCTCTCATAGACCGGACGTACAGTTTTCCCGTATCCGGCCTTCTCCATGGTTGCCACATTATATGGAATGGGGTTTTATCAGAGGTACTTACAATAGAAGT
>CAYPIF010000043.1:0-16455 GCA_964410735.1 uncultured Thermoplasmatales archaeon | reverse complement strand
ACCACTACATGATCCAATATCCGGACTGGTCTCAATACTCCAACTAAGGGAGTCACCCTCTGCATCTGAAAGAGCGATTGAAAGACTGGATAACCCAATTGACACATTCATCGATCCATCCGTAGGATCAGGGTTAGTAACAGAGGGAGCAGTGTTACTCACTTCATTGATCCTAAGTGTCTGAGCAGGATCACCGAACAGATTCCAACTATACCACACATAACAATACGCATGAGAGGACGTATCAATAACACTACTGAACGAATCCTTCGTGTATCTCATCGCATCACCCAAACGCCAAAAAGAGAAATCCGTGCTCTGATTCGTAAAAAAATAATCCCAAAAGATCTTATGCTGCTGCTGACTCGCACCATAGGTACTGGTCTCACTCCCATATCCATATCCTGTGTTCAACACCATGGCATAGGCACCTGAGTTATTTTTTGAGGATATGAATCCTTCTGCACCGGATGCGCCCTCAGTGTATCTGCCTGAAAGGCATGCTTGACTTGTTCCAAGGAAGAAATGGGTATTGATAAGATCATTTCCATAGCCAAGGCTTAAGGTATTAGTCCACGACCCATGGTCAAGATGGTTGATGATGGAAAGTGTGTTATTGTTCACCATTGATCTAAAAATTTCACTTGGTTCATATCCGTAATCCTCATGATAGTACCGATTGCTTGTGTTAAGAAGATAGTCGGGTTGAAGGTTGTTCCATTCCTCAAAACCCATGTGTATGGGATAGGCACCGGTGCCCAGTCGTAGTTCTTCCATATATTGTTTTGAGGTAGTTGTCCAGCCGAGGTTTCCACCGTAGAAACAACAGCTGTTGAGCCAATTGGTTTCATCGATGGAATCATACCAGATGATCTTTTCGATTGCATTACTGATCTCTTGAGCGGTTGCAACGGGGAGACGACCGATGGATAGTTCTGCATAGTGATCGTTTTCACCGGTTCTTCCACCACCCCAGACACTGTTTATTTCATCATACCAGTCATCATCAAGGTTGCTGAAATACAGATCACTTGGCATGGTATCAAAATCAGCTGTTTCTTCAAGGTCGGTGAGGTAGCGTACGGGTATTATTTGTCTACTGGGATTTGTTTCATCCCAATCGCCCCCTAGGAGGATATAGCGGGTCATCCAGTTCAGGTATGCATCTTTGCAGAACATTCGGAGATGCGCTGCACTATCATTGAACACAGTGGTTTCATTCCAGTATGCTGAGCAACCATCGATATCCTCAATGGTGATGATCCGGCCGGTGAGCCCGTCAAGGTTTTCCCGATGTTCAATAAGATCGGACCAGTTATACGTATACCCTGTTGTGTCTTTGAGTGAAGCGCTTGTAACAATGACATAGTCTATTCTCTCAGTGGTTTCGCATATTCCTTCTGTAAACCGTCCTTCAAGGAGGGGAAATTGTGTGTTCGATTGGGAAAGGATCTCCCTGTTCTCTTTGTCATAGGTTTTGAGGAACTCAGGGTTCTCAATAAAGGCGGAGATGCTTTGTCTGTCCACTTGTGTGCCTCGATAGAGTGAATGGTCTTTGATGGCAGTTGTTCTTTCAAAGGTGATCGTTAGTGTTATCTCTTGATAGAAGGTGAGGATCTTTTGCGAGGGATCATAGAAGAACGGGGTGATCTGAATGGTACTTATTGGATAGCCCATACAAGATTCTGGTTCGTCTATTTGATACTGTTTTTTTGGATACGTTGTTGTCATATCATAGAAGGAGTGTGTTCTCTCTGTTGGTTGGCTTTTTTTATCTGTGCCATACGGTTGATTTTCCGGGATGGGCAGTAGTGGTGTTGTTTTGATGAGCGGGGAATAATCGATTTGTTTGTTAGGGGTTATGCTGATCGATGAGATACGATGGTGTGATGAGGGAAGTAGGATATGAATTGAGGTGGATGGGAGTAAAGGGCCTTTAGGCATACCAGATTGTAGGCTACCGTCTTGTTCTATTTGTAAGAACGATGTTGAATCAAGGTTTGTTGTTGAGAAAACTGGTGTGTTGAAGGTTATGGTTTTTGTTAATGAGGTGGGTTGGGGTTCTGCGGAGTGAAGAAGGGGTGTACTATTTGAAACTAGGAGAAGGATGATCAGTGAAGAGGTAATATATCGTTTGGATCGGTTTGTTTTTTTGTGTTCTATGCGGGTCACCACCCCTCAAAAATGATTGTTGAAAGATGTTATCACGGTTTTTTAGTACATCGAATTTTTAAATAAATATTTTTTCCTCAAAAATTCGTTGATAGTGAGTATATTTCCTTAGTTTCTTTCATATAGGTGCTTTTTTTATTAAAAATTAAACCAAAACATGGATAATTATATATATTAGTAAATATAAATATAATAGTGTCACAAAGTAACACGGGGGTGATCTCGACAAAAAATCCATCCATCTAAGAAGACAACGGAGGACAAAAGAACATCGAACAACATATGAGAAAGAATATAGGACCGCAAAAAGAATCCTACACAAGCTCACCTAAGGTATAAGGATAAATCATGCGTCTGAATCGATTCTTATCACCTTCCCCTTTTCTTTTTTATCATCATCTATTTTTAATTGATTTTTATGATGGAATAAATATATCAAGACAAACATTTTTAATAACCCGTTGAATACCACCTCTATCAAGCGTTTGGGAGAGGAATATGAGCACCCGAAAAGGAATCGCGATACAACTAGAAACACAACTACTCAAAAAACTTGACAACCAAGACACACCACGAAATGAAATCATAAACAAGGCACTTGAAACATTTTTTATTGAAGAAGAAAAAAACCAAAGCGCCTTTGTACAAGTTGAAGAGGATGAACAAAAAGAACAACAGATACCATCTGAGACAATGACCGAAGATCTGTATAATGAGATCTATTCAACCCTCTACAATACCGAGATCATACCGTTAAAGAACCAGATATCACTTCAACGAGAGCTCATTGAAACATTGCAATACGAAATCGAGGAATATAAGAATGACAAAACATTCCTGAAACATCAGATAAGACTCCTATTTGAACAACCACCAAAAAAACTCTCACGGTTCCACAGAAAAAAAAGAGAGCAAGAGATCCAACGAGTACAAACCCAGGATCAAGTATAATCATTAGATATATCGTTCGAACACCTTGACAAGTTCTGTAAGATCACGACCCATTACAATAAGATCCGCTTCTTCACAGACACATTCATCACTAGGATTAAACGCGATACCAAGAGGTACCTTTCTAAGCATGGGAAGATCATAACAGGAGTTACCAACCGCTGCCATATGCTCCCTAGGTACACCTAGTTCCTTTGAGATCCTATCAACAACCCTATCCTTCTTCAATAACGGGACCCGTAAGATGCCTTCAGTGGCCAGAAGACCTGATTCATCTTCCTTGATACCATTGGCATAGACATAATTGATACCAAGTTCAGAGGCAACACGGTTCGCAAGGGTGTCCAGACCCGCGCTGACTATTGCAGTTCTTATACTATTCGCATGAAGCCATTGAACACATGTTTTTGCACCAGCCATGATCGGTATCTGATACAGAAGTTCTTTTAAAACATCAGAATGGATAAGTGTCCCATCCGTTCTCCACAGGTCTACATCACGACGTATGAACTCCATATCATCGATCTCACCGGAAACATAGGCACGGACAGAATGCTCATTTGAAACGCCAAAGTGTTCATGGATGAAACGCCAGGAACTCACCGTATCCGTCAAGACCCCATCCATATCAAAGAGAACCAGTTTGATCTGTTTCATCTCTGGTTTTGGTTCTTTAGGATATGAGCGTATCTTTTGAAAACAATACTGTTCACATCGTTCTTTGTCCATCAACACAGGCATTTTCCTTATCCTATTTTAATATACCCTCAAGGTTGAACCAGACCATTACAAGGAATTACCTCAGCCTCAACCAAGCACCCCATATATTTATAAGACCCACATAAATTTAATAACCGGCAATCTTATATTTAATAGTGATAGCATATGGTCTCTATACATTTTAAACTGAAACCATTTATTTCACTTCTGATCATTGTTGTTCTTCTAGTGACACCGCTTGGTATCGGACAAAGGGAACCTTCAAACATTCAACAGATAAACAAGGGTATCACCGCTCAGATGGAAGGATATGATCTTCTCATCCTCGCCCCTGATGAGTTCATGGACCCATTGCAACCATTGGTCAAACATAAGAACCAGGTAGGTATGAAAGCAAAATTAGTCGATCTTTCCACGGTCTATGATGAAATGTTCTGGTATGGTCGTGATGAACCGGAAAAGATCAAATATTTCATCAAACAGGCCTATGAGGAATGGGGGATCACCTTTGTGATGCTTGTAGGTGATTTTAGAAAAATGCCCGTCCGATATGTCAACAACCAAGATGTCCTGCAGGGTTTTTACGAACCGGAGTTCATATCAGAATTGTATTACGCAGACATTGTTGACTCAACAGGTGCGTTCTCTAGTTGGGATACTGATAACGATGGTATCTATGGTGAATGGATCGATGACGGTGTAGCAACAGCGGCAGAGGATAAAAACATCGATCTGTACCCAGATGTCTATGTCGGTCGACTTGCCTGTCGTAACAGTCTTGAGGTAAAGACAATGGTGGACAAGATCATCACCTATGAGACCGAAACATATGGTTCTGAATGGTTCAACCGGATCGTTGTCTGTGGTGGTGACACCTATCTTGAATCAGAGAACCCTGATTGGGTTGGATCTGAAGGAGAACGCAACAACATGAAGGTCCTTGAGAATATGACCGGTTTTGATCAGGTGAAACTCTGGACATCAGATGGAAGTTTCACTGGTGTTTCTGATATCATTCAAGCATTCAATGATGGTGCTGGGTTCGTCTATTTCGATGGACATGCAAACCCCTACCGGTGGAGCACGCATCCTCCAAATGATCACACCTGGGTGAATGGATTATCCATTATCACCATGTCATTTCTAAACAATAAAGAGAAGCTTCCAGTGGTCGTCGTTGGCGGTTGCCATAACCTTCAATTCGATGTTCAACTGGGAAACATTGCTGAGGACCCCTGGTATCTATACACCTGGATACCAGAATGCTGGGGATGGAAACTTACAAGAAAGATCGGTGGCGGAAGCATTGCAACCATTGGTTGCACGGGACTTGGGATGACCAGCGAGGATAAATTCGATGGGGAACCCGGAGCCGGGGATTACCTAGAACCAACATTCTTCTATGAGTACGGAGTAAATCACACAAGGTATCTTGGTCAATGTTGGGGTAACGCGATAACCGATTACATCAATGCATTCCCCGTGGACTGGAATACCCCTGCTGCACGAAACGATGCGATCGATACAAAGACCGTTCAACAATGGACACTGATGGGTGATCCAAGTCTTCTCCTTGGCGGATACCCCTCTTGAATAAAAAAGAAACTTGGTTCCGATCCATCCAATGAATCATCATAAAGATTTATTAAATACAAATAATATATTCTTATGTATCATAGCAGGGGGTAATTAAGTTGAACAGGAAGAAAATAAAAATAATATCAATAGTAAGTATCCTTTTGTTTTTCGGTGGGATCATCACACCATTACAGGCAACAGATTTCAAAACGAGCGATGTCACGCTTCAGAACTTTGATCTACTGATCCTAGCTCCAGCAGCATTCTCTGGAAAGCTCCAACCACTTGTGGACCATAAGAACTCCATTGGGATGGATACTGTTCTTATCACCCTTGAACATTTGAAGACACTTCCACAGACAGAGGATGGACGGGATGATGCTGAACAAATGAAATATTACATTAAATATGCCATCGAGGAATATGGTATAGAGTATGTTCTTCTTGTCGGTGGGAAGATAGGTCAGCAGGATAAATGGTATTTACCCGTCCGTTATGTCAACATGGACAATGGATGGGAAGCGGAGTATGTGAGCGATCTGTATTTTGCTGATATCTATAATGCTGATGGGAGTTTTTCCTCATGGGATAGTGATAACAATGGAGTGTTCGGTGAATGGGTCTATACAGATAATGCTGTGGACACCCATATCGATCTCTACCCGGATATCTCCATTGGAAGACTTCCTTGCCGATCCGAGTCAGAGGTTGAAACAGTTGTCGAAAAGATCATCTCCTATGAGACGACACCGGTTCAGAGTTGGTTCAACTCGATGCTTGCTATCGCTGGGGACACCTACCCTGAATCAGATAACCCCCTTTGGGTTGGTTATGAGGGAGAGATCTACGCGGACCTTGCCCTTGACTATATGGACCAGTATGATCCCATCCGGATGTATCTGTCAGAGGACGCGTTCTCAGGTTCTGCTGAGGTCATAGATGCGTTTAACGATGGGCATGGGTTCGTCTACTTCGTTGGTCATGGGAACCCACGGACCTGGGGGAATCATCCACCAGATGATCACACATTCGTCAATGGCCTGCAGAACAATGAGATGAACCAGCTTATTAATAAGGACCAATATCCGGTTTGTGTTGTCAGCGGATGTCATAACTGTCAGTTCGATGTGGGCATCACTGATATCATCCATGGCATCAAAGAGCAGGGCATTATGTATTTCGTAGCCTCCGCGGGTGGTAAGTTCTGGCGTTCAGAGTGGGCACCAGAATGCTGGGGGTGGAAGATGACCAATCAAAAGGATGGTGGAAGTATCGTCACCTATGGGGCAACCGCTTTAGGACATACAAAGGAGGATAAAAGTAGTTTTAATGGTGGTATCAATGAGCTTGAGGTGGAGATGTTCCGTCAGATCGGTGTACAAGGCGTTGATCATGCTGGTGATGTTCTGATGAACGCGATAACCTGGTATCTTGATACGTATCCGATCACTTGGGATGCATCTGATGAGACAACACTGTCTGATACCTGGGTGGATGTTCAGGTCTGCCAATCATATATCCTCTTTGGTGATCCAAGTCTTCTCATCGGTGGATACGTAAACTAAAAGAAAGTGATACGGAGAGCTGTGTTATGCATCATGCGCATATGCTGAAAAGTATAGTTGTTCTCTTTGTTGTCGTCAGTATCGGTGTGAGTGGTGTATCGATCCCGGTACACTCTGAGCAACACACTAGGAGCAGTCCGATTTCTTCTTTATCAGATACTGATAGTGGTTTTGATGCGAAGATATCGTTTTTCATGAGGCTTGCCCGGTTCCCCGCTCTTTCCAGCTGCATCATCAAGGATGATGAAGTGGTCTGGTCTGAGGGATATGGGTATTATGATCTTGAGAACCATAAACAGGCAACACCAGATACCATCTATGTGATCGCATCGGTGACAAAAACCGTTGTTGGTACCGCACTCATGCAGCTTTATGAACAGGGTTTGTTCGATCTTGAGGATGATGTCAACACTGTTCTTCCTTTTGAACTACGGAACCCGAATTTCCCTGATGATCCTATCACGTTTCGGATGCTACTATCCCATACATCCAGTCTGAATACCAATACTCAGAATGAATATTACTGGTTTAATTTCTCTGGTGATCCACCGTATGATTTTTTCCCTGATCCCTTTCTCAAAGAATTCCTTTTACCCGGTGGAAGATATTACACGGAGGATGTTTGGAGTACCGCGTATAGACCAGGGCAACGTGCCATGTATGCAAATGTTGGTTTTGATCTGATCTCCTACCTTGTCGAGCTCATCTCTGGTGAACCGTTCCTTGATTATTGTGATGCGCATATCTTTCTGCCGTTAGAGATGTATAACACGAGTTTCAATCTGTCAACAGTAGATATCACTAATGTGGCGATCCCCTATTATTATATCAATAAAGAATATTATACTATCAATGAACTTGATTTCCTTTTTGGCGAATATACACCACCGGAGATCTATTGGAGGGCCCGGTTCTATCCCGCTGGTGGATTGTACACAACGATAAATGATCTCTCTCATTTCCTTATCGCTCATATGAACGATGGAGTATACAAAGACACCCAGATTCTTGAAAAAGAAACCGTTGATCTCATGCATGCGATCCAACCAGATAATGCGATCGGGTATGGTCTAGCGTGGATGAAGAAAAATGTTGGGCTTTCACTATTGACCTCGGGTCATGGTGGAGATATCCATGGTGTTGACACCTGGATGTTGTATGATGATGAGAATGATATCGGTGTGATCTATTTTGCCAATGGGAACCCCGCATATGGGTTAACACCACTTATCGGTAGTTTCGCTGTTGAACTCCTTCTGTATACCTTGTTCACAAAAGAACAAACAATATCAGGTTCATCATTTTCGTTTGCTGATACATCCAATCCTTTGTTCATACCGGTGAACTTATTCCAAAAAATGGCTAGGTGATCTACCTAGCTCTGCTACAAGCCAATCAATAGAAACAGTGGGATATTCGTAGTTATTCATAACTTCTACCCATATAACTGTTCTAATTCTTCAATGTGTTCAAATTTTAGTTCAGCTGATTCTTTTTTGTTATAAAAAAGATCAAGAACAAGGTTCATTGCATTTGTATCATAATACCCTCCCTTTATCATAAATTCAATTTTATCCTCCATGTTTTTCTTATAAAGATATGCTAAATAATGTAGCTGAGTTGGATCTTGTCTTCTAGAGAGTACTGTCAAAAATGCATGATCCCAAATACCTAATGTTCTATAAGTATGAAAAAAAAAGTTTTCAGATGATAGTAATCGTAGGCCATAGTTTTCCAAGACTGCTGCACCAGTTCTAATAAAATTCGTTTTTTGTATGTTTTTTTGAGATTTTATTAAAAATTCTACCCCATTTAACCAGATGAGGGAAACATTTTCACCAACAGATTTCGTTATTTTCAAAGCTCTGAATTCTTCATATGCTCTAAGGAATTGCAACATCTCTATGTTTATTTTGTTGATTTCCCAATAATGCTCTTTTGTTTCGTTTTTTTGTTTTTTTATTATAGCAAGTTTGTGAAGCTTGGACAAATATCTTTTTGTGTTTCTTACGCTACTATTGTTGATCTCCGCTATGCACCTCGCATTATTTTTGCTATGAAGCAATGTCAACAAAATGTGTAAAGATGTCTCTTTAAAAATATCTTTATTTATAAGATATGGATAATTTTCAATTAAAATTCTTAGATAAGATGCCACAGGGATGGACGATTGTTGGATTAATACATTTTTACCCACATTTTTCTTTGTTATGAATCCTAGCTTTTCCAATCTGTAAATGCTTGTGTAAATTGATTTTTTTGCTAGCTTTTTTTTGTACTTTGTTTCCATTCCTTTAAAAATCTCTTCAATAGTTATTGCTTCACTTGAAATTTGAAATATCAGTAAATCTAACTCGTTCATATATATGACATAATAAGAGAATATTATTTAAATATTTCTCTATTTTTGTCATATTTATTTGTACCTTGCCTAATTGGAGCATAGGTAAAACCTTTCTTTATATCGAATAAAGAAATATTTTCTAAAATTGAAAGAAGTGCAGAATGAATCTACTTCTACCTAAAACTAGCTGTATTAAATACCGGTTGATAAAAAGAGAGAATTTGGTTCTTAGTGGCGTTTTACCCAACCGTACTCTCTGCGTTTAGCTGATTTGCCGAATCCACATGCTGCACAGACCTGTTTTTGTTTGTGGAACGCGTGTTTTCCACATCGTCGGCACATGGTATGGCTGGTCTTTCCACCAAAATGAGCTGCTGTTCCTTTTGTCATAGGTTTTCTTCACCTCTGTGTTTATGGTGAGACATAGATGATATTGTCTCCACGAACGATGATCATGTTGTGTTTCTTTACTGATTCGCCGTTTTTCATCTCATCGGCGTTCTTAAGTACTAGATTCATATGAGGCACATCATATCCATCGAGGACACCATGATATGCGCGGCCTGAACGGAGTTCAACGATAACCCGTTCATTCAATGATCCATGAAGTATTTTTAATGGTTTTTCCATAGTGAGTACCTTGGCACCAGGAAATAAGTACCCTATTTATAAGAGTTTGGGCGACATTACATGATACAGGAGTGTATGTTACACCTATGTATGACATGATGGTAATAATTAAAAATGTTTGTCTGTTTTGATTCTTTTGATTGGTGTATGGTGAAGATTAAGAATAAACATCGGTTGAAACGCAAGGAGATAAGAGCGCTTTTGGATAGCATCCATGAAAAGATAGATGCAGATTTCACTAGCTCAACGGAGAACTTTGAAACTGGGACCGTGAACGAGTATGATCTTATTTTCATTGATGACATCCCTCTTTTTTTAAGATTAGGTCAGGATATGTTCTTCACTATTACCGGACTACTGAGGACGAAACAGACCAAACGGTATGTGGTGGTGGATATGGGGGCGATTCGTTTCGTCACCAATGGTGCTGATGTGATGGCACCAGGTATCGTTGATGCGGATGAATCCATTCGAAGGGATGATCCTGTGTGGATCTGTGATGAGACCCATAGGAAACCATTAGCGGTGGGAAAAGCGTTGATGACTGGTGTTGAGATGAAACAAGGGACCGCAGGTAAAGCGGTGAAAATGATCCATTATGTTGGTGATGATCTGTGGGATCAGACCAAAGAACTGGTATAAGGTTATGATGCATTGTATGCCAAAGTATTTAAAGGTCGTCCGCTCATTTCTATTATAGGGTACGTAAAGATCCTTGGGGGAATCAAGGGTATGAAACAAAAAAAGGTGTTTTGGTCCGTTGCATTCATCCTTCTTGTTCTTATTTCAACGAGTTTGAATGCTTCATCAATAAGACAATCACAACAAGATAAGGTTTTGGAACCTACTGCTTTTGATCATACGTTTATCGCGGGGACCATCATTCAATCGCAGGATATCAATGGTACGGTCACGGCAAAAGCGTTGAATGTGATGTATGTGCAACATGGGATCTTGGTGGATACCATTGGTTTTGTTCGAGCGTTTTCTGACATCCAGTTCACACCAAAAAGATTCTTCTATACCTATACCCCGGGTCCTTTCGGCCTCATCAACTATGTTATTGGTTTTTGCTCTGATTTTGAGATTGTTGAATAAAAAAATCGTTTATTTGACCATTTTTTGTCAATATTGGGACAAAGATATTTATGATTGGTCTGTATTTGTATAAGTAAGTAATTAAAAGAGGGACGGAATATGCAAGTCGATATTATCGGCGGGGGGCTGAGCGGTCTTGCAACTGCATTATCATTGAAACATCATGATCCATCAATTCGTGTCATTGTTCATGAGAAACATAAAGAGATCGGTTTTAACATAGATGCAAGACGATGCGGTGAGGCACATCACATAGAGCAGGGTTGGAAGCAGTGGATACCCGATAAAGATTCTATTTGTTCGGAGATCCGGCAGGGAATCACTAATACCAATAAACGAAAGCTTGTTTCAAATGTGGCTGCTTCAACGGCATGGGTCCTTGACAGACCAAAGTTTATTCATATGATGGGAGAAAAAGCAGAGGATTTGAATGTTGAGATTGAAACATCTCGAAAGATATCAGATATTGCAGGTCTTGATGGTGATTTCATTGTGGATGCAAGTGGTGTACCAAGTATCGTGAAACGGCAACTGGGGATGAAAAACCTCTTCATCGGTAATAGTTATCAGCAGACACTGCAAGAATGTAATGTATTTTTGAAAGGTACGGTTCAGGTTTTTTTTGATAAACGTATTGGATATTTTTGGATCTTTCCTAGAGATATTGAGAAAAAGGAGGTCAATATCGGTATTGGTTTCCTTAGAATAGAAAAACAAAATCTTAAATCCATTCTTGAAGAGTTCAAGGAAAAACAAGGTATCACGGGTAAGATTACTCATGTCACGGGGGGTCTTATCCCGTTTGGCCTTCAACCACCATTGATCTATAAGAACATCCTTTTTGTTGGTGATGCTGGTGTTGGTACGTTTCCGTTCAATGGTCAGGGTATCTATCGAGCGTTGATAAGTGGTGATATAGCGGGGAAATGTATCGCATCAGGTCATCCTCAACGGTATAAAAATGCAATCTATAAAGAATTTATGAAATGGGATATTATTGGAAAAGGTTTCTTGATCTATAATAAGTTACTTTACCGATATGGGAAAGCCTTTGTAGTACCATCTTGGAGACTCTTTTATGAGTTCTATAATATCATCCATACGAATAGGATACATTGAACGAATGAGCATTCCATTAACCCGTGCTAGCAATCGTCGATATGTTACGTAGGCAATAATCGTTCATGTTCAAGGTTTTTATTATTTTTATCTTCATATTAAGACAAATGTTTATAAGCTATCATGTGATTTCTTTGTGTGGTTAGATTCAGGACGGTGACAGGAATATGGGATTTGTTAACAAATTCTTTGGTGAAAAAAGATCCGGTGAGGTTTCAGGATATATTGATTTAGAGAAATATGTGGAGAAAACTGGTGCTCGCATACCTGCAAAGATGCATGTTCGGGTTGGAGAGATCCAGCGATATGAGGATTTGAAGAATTTCACTGATTATGTCTATGGTGGAAATGTGTTACTTCTTGATTTTTCTCCTATTGCTGAGGAGGAGGTCATTCTCAAGAGAGTGACCAGTGAGCTTAAGAAGATGGTCGAAGAGGTCAATGGTGATATTGCTGGCATCGGCAATAATCTGATGATCGTTTCTCCTTCAGATGTGAAGGTTGACCGCAGGAAGTTACGGGGAACATTTGCATAGATTATTTTCCCTTTTTTATCTTTATTTTTTTATATCCATTTTTAGTAAGTGTCTTTTTGATCTTTTTAAAAGATTGAATGGATGGAGAGATGGGAGGAACCTGGCTGGATAGTGAAGATGGAAGGGGAAAAAAGATGTTTTTTCCAGATCCCTCTAATGATATACTTTCAAAATCATGCTATTTAAATATTGTGTGACATTACGACAAAATTCTGATTTTTAAAAAATTCTTTTATACCCTATCATGTTAAGCATGTGGAATAGAGTGGACGATTTAAAAGAATATTCAGATTAAAAACAATTCAGCACATATCTCTTGTACAAGTGGATGGAGCAGAGATGGATCAAAATATGAGGAAGGGAGAAGAAAAAGAACACAGAGGCACCATACGGAAAACATCATCTGAGCCTCACATCAGTGCATATTACGAGTCCATTTTAGAATCCGTTCATAATGGTATCTGGGTCACTGGTAAGGATGATCATATAGAGTACTTCAACAAGGGCATGGAAAAGATCGCAGGGGTAAGTAAGGATGCATGTATTGGCAAACATGTTCTCGATGAGTTTCCTAAAGAGACGGTTGAGCATTTTAAGGAGTATTATCTCAAAGCAAAGCAAACACAAACCCCAGTGCGGTACACCTCGAAGGTAACAACCCCTACTGGAAGGGTAACTATCCAAGATGGGTGGTTGATCCCTAAGGTCACTGATGACCAACAGTATGATGGGATGATCTGTAGCATTCAGGATATAACGGAGAGTAAAAGAGCAGAAGAAAATCTTTTGGATGAAAAAAAAAGAGCAGAATCATACTTGAACCAAGCAGGTACGATGCTATTGACCTTGGACACACAGGGAAACATTAAACTATTGAACAAGAAGGGCTATGATATCATTGGGTATGATCAAGATGAGCTTATCGGAAAGAACTGGTTTGATACCTGTATCCCACAAGAGATTGCATCCACGGTCAAAGAGGTCTTTTTTGATCTGATAAAGGGTAAGAACGAGCTTGTGGAGTTCTATGAGAACCCGATCGTTCGTAAAGATGGAACAGAACGATTGATAGCATGGCATAACACTCTATTGAACAATGAGGATGGCACCATTGAGGGTATTTTAAGCTCCGGTGAGGATATCACAGAGCAAAAGAGGGCAGAAAAGGAACTATATGAGAGTAAAGAACGTCTTCAACTTGCTCTTCAAGCAGGACAACTCGCTATATGGGATTGGAATGTGCAGGATAACCATATTAACTACAATGAACAGTGGGCCCATATCATAGGGTACGATGTTGATGAGCTGGATGCTTCCTCCGATTCATGGAAGCACATGATCCATCCTGATGATTATGAAGCGGTGAAAAAGAGTCTTCATGAACATTGGGATGGTATCTCTGATCTGTTTACCTGTGACTATCGAGTCAGAACAAAGAAAAAGAGGTATCGTTGGATTCATACCGTCGGTAGGGTTGTTGAGTGGGATGCTGAACATCAACCAGTTCGCATGATCGGTACACATAGTGATATCACGGATAGGAAGAATGTTGAGGTAAGGATCCGAGAAAGCGAGGAGAGATATCGACAGATATTTGAGGATTCACCAGAAGGTATCATGACCTTGGACACAAAGGGATTTATCACCGGAGTAAACAATGCAGGAGTAGATCTATTTGGGATCCCTAAAGAAGATATCCTTGGCAAGCATTTCACACGATTGAAGATCCTTCGATTAAAGGATATACCTCAGTATGCAAGGATCTTTTCAGAGATAGTACGAGGAGATATCCCTGAACAACTGACCGTTGAATTCATAAATGCCTCTGAAAACAGGTTACGGACCGTAGATGTGTATGTTAATCTATTGAAGAAAGAGGGAAAGACAATAGGTATACAGGTACTTTCCCGTGATATCACGGACAAAAAACAAAAGGATGAACAGTTGCAGGAGATACAAGAACGATATACTTCTTTGTTCGATAGTACACTGGACCTTGTGTATGTCTATGATTTCAAGGCTAATTTCCTTGATGCAAATGACGCAACTTTACGACTACTTGGATATTCAAAGGCTGAGATACCGAAACTGAATTTTAGACATTTCCTTGACAGTGGTCAACTTCTTAAAGCACACCATCTTTTAAATCAGATAAAAAAGAAAGGGTATCAGGAGAACCCATCTGAGTTCAAACTTCGATGTAAAGATGGGTCATATATTTATGTTGAGACAATTAGTCAGGTGATCACTCATAATGGGGAACCTGTGGCGATACAGGGTATCGGGCGGGATATCACAAAAAGGATCGAATCGGAAGAGATATTGAGAAAAGCGAAAAATGAGACGGAAACCATTCTTAATGCAGCAGCAGATGGTATTCGTGTTATCGGTACTGATTTCAAGGTCAAAGCGATGAATCAGACCATGGCGGATCTTTCCGATGTATCCATTGAAGAGGGAACAGGGAAGTATTGTTATGATTTCTTCAGATCAGGGCACTGTGGAACACAAAATTGTTCATTGGTACGGATCAAGAACGGTGAGAAACATTTTGAACAGGAGACCATTAGATATACTAAAGAGGGAAAAAGCATACCTTGCATTGATTCTGTTTCCGCATACAAGGATGAGAACGGATCAGTTATCGGCATCATTGAGGATTTCAGGGATATCACGGAGATCAAGAGAGCTCAAGAGGAGTTGACAAACGAGAAACTTCTGTCCGAATCATTGCTGAATGGCCTGCCAGGTGTGTTCTATTTCATTGATAACAATAATCACATCATACGGTGGAACAAGAACATTGAATCATTAACAGGATATTCCCATGAGGAACTGCAAAAAATGGAGGCAGTTGATCTTTTTGTGAAAGAGGACACGATGAAAGTGACTACGGCGATCAAAGAGGTCTTTATGAAAGGGTCATCGACCATAGAAGCACGTTTCTTAACAAAGGATGGTGAAGGAATCCCGTATTATCTAACAGGTCTCAGGGTCAATTTAGATTCAGAACCATATATCGTAGGCGTTGGTATGGATCTTACTACTCTTAAGATGGCGGAGAGGGAACTGACGAAGGTCCATGAGCAGTTAAAGCAGATGAATCAGGAACTGGAGAAGAAGGTTCAGGAGAGAACTTCTAAGGTTCAGTCGTTATTGAAGCAGAAGGATGGTTTCATCAATCAACTGGGTCATGATCTGAAGAATCCGTTAGGCCCGATGATAAACCTGTTACCGTTGATCGAAAAGAAGGAGACGGATCCTCGATATAAAGAGATGATACAGGTGATCATGAGGAATGTTGGGTACATGAAGAACCTGGTTGCTAAGACCATTGAACTGGCACAGTTGAATTCGCCTAACACTGAGTTCAATTTCGAGGATATCTCTTTACATGAGTTCGTTGAAAATATGATTCAGACAAATACGCTTTTGTTCTCTGAAAAGGAGATCTCTGTTGAAAGCAGTGTTCCTCTTGACATCATGGTTTCTGCTGATACGCTTCGTCTGGAGGAGCTTTTTAATAATTTACTCAATAACGCTGTGAAATATTCTCCAAAGAATGGGAGGGTGAGCATTGAAGCATCGTCTGAAAAGGGGTATGCAACGGTTTCTATACGGGATACGGGTATTGGTATGACCCCGGAGCAGATCGATCATATCTTTGATGAGTTCTATAAGGCGGATGAGAGCAGGCATGATTTTGATAGTAGTGGGCTTGGTATGCCTATTGCGCTTCGTA
>CAYPIF010000042.1:0-41909 GCA_964410735.1 uncultured Thermoplasmatales archaeon | reverse complement strand
ACTGCGGAACAAACGAATAAGTAAGAAACGAGCACCAGGAGAAAGACCTTTTAGCGTCGTCAAACGAGTATTCCACGGTGAAAGAACACAGGTTAAAACCCTTGGGCGTGTACGCGTAAAAGAGACATTCAAATATTTCGCCTACGATCTCTACCAACTAGTGACAATAGAACGAAAGCGATTAGCGGTAGCTAGGTAAACAAACAAAAAAAAATAGTAAAAAGAGGGGGAAAATGGGAAAAAACTGGGTTCATTTAAGCAGAAAATGCTTGAAAATACCGTCCAATCGCATGATTCTCCTAAAAAACCATGAACTGATATCGTCAAAGAAAAAAAACAGAGAGTTAATCAAAGCCCTCGATATTTTCCTTGAATGGCTCTACCAGAGAAAAAGATTTGAATAAGATTCAAATACAACCTCAAAGTATAGTATAGTGGAAATTGAAGGTGATAAAAGATGTGGCTCCAGCTCCGATTATATCTTCTTGTAGGTCTCTTGTTCGCTATCCTCTATGGTGTCATTACTGGAATAGGGTATCTTGTAGGTGTTCGAGGTAACTTCTATTACCTGTTCCTTCTAATATTAGCATTTGTCATGATCCTTGTCCAGTTTATGATCGGGCCGAAAACCGTTGAGTGGTCGATGAAGGTCAAATATGTTTCAGAAAAAGAGTATCCGCGGTTATTCCAGATGGTCCGGGAACTTTCTGATGCAGCCGGTCTCCCTCGCACTCCTCGTATTGGTGTTTCTCAGGTAAATATCCCTAACGCGTTTGCCTTCGGGCGTACGCAGCGGGATGCCCGGGTCTGTGTCACTCAGGGCATTCTAAATCTGCTAGATGAAAATGAACTGCGAGCAGTACTTGGTCATGAGATTTCTCATATCAAACATCATGATGTCGCAGTTATTACTATGCTCAGTGTTGTACCCATGATTTGTTACATGATTTACATTTCCTTTTTCTGGGGTGGTATGTTCGGTCGTCAGCGTGATAGTGGTGGAATGATAGCGATAGGTCTTTTAGCACTTGTTGTCTATTTTATTACGAATCTTCTTGTCATGTATGGATCCCGAATTAGGGAATATTACGCAGATCTTGGCAGTGTTGAACTAGGAAATCCACCGCATCATCTTGCAACGGCTCTCTATAAACTTACAATGGGTAGTGCAAGGATGTCAAGGAAAACATTGAAACAGGCAGAAGGGATGAAAGCATTCTTCCTTAATGATCCCTCGCGTGCACAGCAGGAGATCGCATCTTTGAAGGATATCGATCTGGATATGAGCGGTACAATCGATCAATATGAGCTTATGCAGATACAATCAAAAAAAGTAAAGCTCCACAGCGCAGACAAAATGATGGAGGCGTTAAGCACCCATCCGAACATGGTGAAACGAATAAAACATCTTGCATCTCTTCAGAATCAGTAGAGCAATTTGGTAAAAAGAGTATGTGTTTTGGCGGCTCTATTAGGTAAATTTATAAATAAATGATTTGCATAAGCGTATGGTTTACCAAACGACGGTACGAACATCTACACACATATCATTCATCAAGAGGAGTCATGAAAAATGAGAATCTTACTGGTAATGCCCCACCCTAATCCCAAGAGAAGCCTATTTTCAAAATTCCAATATCCTTCTTCGACACTGCAACAGGTCGCTGCGATAACCCCGCGTGAACATCATGTTGAGATCGTTGATGAACGATATGAGGATATTGATTTTTCAAAATCGTATGATCTTATTGGCATCTCTACGCTTACCTATAATGCGTATAGAGGGTATGAGGTCGCAGAAGTATACCGGAAAAAAGGCATCCCTGTCGTCTTTGGCGGTTATCATGCATCTCTTCTGCCAGATGAGGTCAAGCAACATGCTGATAGTGTTGTTGTTGGGGAAGCAGAGCTGACCTGGCCTCAATTACTAAGCGATTTGGAGAACGGCACATTAAAACCATTTTATCGGAATGACCGAGTGATCAAAGCAGAGGAGATACCTCCAGCTAGGCATGATATTGGTAATTATACTGTCTGGGAGGCTATTCAGGCATCACGTGGATGTCCAACGGGTTGTGAGTTCTGCGCGATGAACGTTGTTGAAGGAAAGGTATTCCGTGGCCGCCCTATTAAGAGTATCATTGATGAGATAAATAGTATCCCTTCCAAGAAGATCTTCTTTGCAGATGCGTCATTGACCATTAATCCAAAATATTCTAAGGAGCTCTTTAAGGCGATGAAGGGGACCAATAAAAAGTTCCATTGTTTTGGTAATATGAACGTTATCGCACGTGATGATGAATTTCTTGCTCTTTCGAAAGAGGCTGGTGTAGAAAAATGGTATCTTGGTATTGAATCCATTTCCCAACAGAACATTGATCAGGCGGGTAAAGGAACCAACAAGGTTGAGAACTATGCGAAGGCGATCAAGAATATACGAGATCATGATATGATCGTTACAGGTTTCTTTATCTTTGGTCTGGATTTTGACACGGTTGAAACCTTTGATGCGACATTAAAGGCCATTTATGAGTGGGAGCTGGATGAGGCATCATTTAGTATTTTAACGCCGTATCCAGGAACACGGTTGTTCGACCGGTTTGAGAAAGAAGGGTTGATCACCAAGTATGACTGGTCCCAGTATGAAGAAGGGAAAGTGAATTTCAAACCAAAACATATGACACAAGATGAACTGCTTGAGGGTATCAAACGTATCGCAATGGATTTTTATTCAGTGAAACACTGTTTTACACGTAGTTTCAAGGTTCGACCACGAACACCGTCCAATGTTGTGATGGCCATGGCGACCAATTTTAGCGTCCGATCGTTCTATAAACGGGAGAAGTTCAACAAATAAAATAAGGGGTAATAGTGGGTTTAACATGAAGGTCTTATTTGTATTTCCAAGGATTGAGCATGGTGCAACCACCTGCAAGGATAAAGGAGCATGGACATCTATTGTCTTTGGGTATCCGATCATCACGTTGCCTCATATGGCAACAATCACGCCGAGAAAATACGAGGTTGAACTCGTCAACGAGAACTATGAGGATCTCTCTTTTGATACGGATGCGGATCTTATTGGTATCACCACCTATACGATGACAGCCCCGCGGGTGTATGAGATCGCGGATGAGTTTCGGAGACGCGGGAAAAAAGTTGTTCTTGGTGGGTATCATGTCACAGCGCTTCCTGAAGAGGCGATTCAGCATTCAGATAGTGTGGTGTTAAGTTGGGCTGAGGGGACTTGGCCACAGTTACTTGAGGATGCAGAGAAAGGTCAGTTGAAACAGTTCTATGGCCCTAATGATGATTATAGTATTGAAAATATTCCTCCGCTTCGAAGGGATCTCATTAAACATAACCCCCTTCTTGGTGCGGTGCAGACGACACGTGGTTGCCCGAATAGATGCGAGTTCTGTGCCATCGGTAGTTTTAGTCATCATGGTGTACGGCAACGACCAGTGAAGGATGTCGTTGAGGATATCATACAGATGCCTAACCGTATGTTCATCTTTCATGATCCCCATATGACCGTAAATCGGAAGTATGCAAAGGAACTGTTCAAAGAGCTCATCCGTAATAAGGTCAATAAGTACTGGGTTGCCAATGGGACAACGAATGTGCTTAATGCGGTGGATGATGAGTTTTTATCGCTTGCACGGAAATCCGGGTGTGTTGAATGGTTCATTGGTTTTGAATCTGTGAGTCAGGCTGCCTTAAATGGGATTAAGAAGACTCATAATAAGGTAGAGGATTTTAAGAAACTCATCAAACGCTTGCATGATTATGGGATGACCGTGCAGGGAGGTATCATCTTTGGATTTGATGAGGATACTCCAGATATCTTTGATACCACCCTTGAGAAGTTATATGATATTGATATGGATGTTTTGGAGCTTAATATCCTCACACCGTATCCTGGAACGCCCTTGTTTGAACGATTGGATAAAGCTGGCCGGATTCTTACCAGAGATTGGTCGAAATACAATCAGGTGGAGGTTGTGTATCAACCAAAGAGCATGACTGTTGAAGAACTTGAAGAGGGAACACGAAAGATCGCTAAAGAGTATTACTCATATTATAATATCATTAAACGAAATGCCCATATCCTTGCAACGAATCATACGATTGGTGCAATGTTGCCGGCTGCAACAAACTATAATTTCAGAAGGTATTATAAAAAGGATTTTCATTTTTGAAAGTGAGAGCATACATGAATCAATTCTATAATCCTTTGTTTCTTCTTCGTATTGCTCAAAGTTATCTTTCCGAGGTAAATCGTATCTGGAATTTTGATGAACAACAGCTAGCCTCATACAAGGATAAAGCGTTTCGAAAGACTGTAAACTTTGCATATTCTCAGGTTCCCCTGTATCATCAGAAATATAAGGAACATGGTGTTCATCCGGAGGATATTAAGGGTATTTCCGATATCAAAAAACTCCCATTTATATCAAAGGATGATCTGCGAAATGGGTACCCAAAGGATATTGTTCCCCGGCGATTCAAGGAACAGAACAACATCCTTGTATCCACCTCTGGGTCAACGGGGAAACCAGTGTTCCTGTATCATGACCGGTTATCCGCTATTAAAAGCCTTGAGGGTTTTTTACGGGTCTTGAAGGCATATGGTGGTAATTGGAGAAAAACACGGATTATTTTAGTAATTGATATGGAACCGGGGAGTATCGAACATACCTTGTTCTCTGAGAGTGTTTCCTCGTTTTTGAAACGGTTCATCTCCATGGATAACATCAAATATCTGCATATTGGGGATGATCCTAAGGACCTTATGAAAAAGATCAATGATTTCTCCCCTGAGTTCATTGGTTCTGATCCTAATATGCTTCGGAAATTCGCAGTGCTAAAGAACAAAGGCATTGGTGAGGATATCGCGCCAGAATTCTTATTCTCCTCAGGATCAATGCTTGATTCATATACGAAACGGTATATTGAACATGCGTTCTCATCTCGTATCATTGATATGTATGGTACAACGGAGGCAGGTCCTTTGGCATTTGAATGTGTGGAGGGTGGGTATTATCATGTTCATTCTGATTTCGTTCATCTTGAGTTCCTGGATCAAACAGATATTGATGTGGGCTATGGAACATCGGGTAGGCTTGTTGTATCAAAACTGTATGGTACGGCAACACCAATTATCCGGTATCTTGGTATTGAGGATATGGTCACCCCTATCATGTTATCTGGTGATTGTTGTGGGCTACAGACACAGCTTATTCAATCGATTCAGGGGCGGTACACGGATCTTATTGTTCTTCCAGATGGTCGTCTTCTTTCAGCGTTAACGATCACGGGTGTTCCCGCAAAGGTCATGGAGAAATTCAACTCCTATAAGATCAAACAATTCCAGATCATACAGCATGATACAGCGAATCTAGAGGTATTGATCGTTATTGATGATGCGATGCGTTCTGTTGGTGTCCCAGTCGATGAATTATTAAAGGAATTACAGAAGCAGTTCTCTGATCGGCTCGGTGCTGGTATGTCTGTCTCGGTAAAAGAAGTTGATGAGATTCAGAAGGATGACCGGTCTGATTATGTTAAAGTGGTGATCAGTAAGATCAAACCATCAGAGTTCCAATCCGAAATCAGTTGATACAAAATACTGTTATTTTTTACGGTTGAGCATAAGTGAAATAACGGAGCCAAGCGAGGGGGATATCATCGGAGTTGTAACTGTAAAGTTCTTCTGAATATACTCCGGTAGGTTTTTTGTGTTGAATGCTTGATCATACGGCTGACGGAAGATGATACGTGCTGAAGGATTCACCGTATCAGCTATACTCTCGAAGATGTTTTTTTCACCTTTGATGCCGTACAATACAAAGATTACATCATAGGTTGAAAGGTCAAACATGGATCCTTCTGAATAGTGGATGTGTAATTTTGAGGTAAGACCATGGATTGTTGCATATTGTTTCCCTTTGGATGCTGCTGTTAGGTCCCTATCGATACCATAGACCTCTGCCCCGGTCTTTTTAACAATAAGTTCCGCTGTTGCAGGGATTGAACCAGATCCGATCACAAGCACCTTATCAGATGATGTGATCTTTGCTAGTTTTATCTCATTATTGGTTATTTCATCATATAATCGTAAATAAAAAGCAGAGACTATCTCAAAATGATAGAATGTTTTCTCAAAAAAAATGTATACCCTGTCCATAACATGTTTCAGGGCTTTCTCATCGAACTTTGGGGATATCTCCTCGAAGAAGAGATGATGTGCAAATGAAAAACATCGTGAAGAAAGCATGGATCTCATTTTATAGGAAAACACCTGACCATATATCAGTATTACACATTATAATGTTTTTAATTTTGCCTAATCAGCCCCTATTGTTCTGATTTTACATCAATAACAATTGGATTAATAGGTCAAGAAAGATCAGATCAAAACTGAACAACAAGAAATTAAATCCTTTCCTGCCTACAACAGAGCCATACTCACGCATCTCTACTACATCCTTCTTCAACAGTCGAAATGAAAAAGAAAGCGTGTAGATCAGTAAAAGAAGGTATGGGATAAAGAAGACAAGAGTTAATGATGTTCGTAAAAATAACAAAGTACCTAAAACACCAGAGAGAATGAACCAGATACATGAGATATATGCTGCGGTTTTTTCTCCAAAGGAGGTTGCATAAGTACGGACTTTTTGAAGCCTGTCACCCTCTGCATCATGGATGCCTTCGGGAATATCGTGAGCATTATCTGTAAAATAGATGAAAAGAACAAGAATGATCATGTTCTGAAATTCAAAAGAATTTGTGGCAATGGTCCCAAGAACGGGTAGCGTGAATGAAAGCTGCATTGATTGAGGGAGGAACGTCCAGATGGCAACATATCCAAAAAGAGCGACAACAATCCATTGGATCGGTGTAAATATCTCGGAATACGCAGGGAATTTCACCTTTTTTTTCAGGTATTTATCATGAACTGCGACGAACAATGCAGCACCTGTTACAACTATAAGACACCAGATACTGATAAGAATGCTTCCTAGAAATGTTAATGCTGAGAAGACGAGAGCTATTTCAAAGAACCGTTTCTTTGAGATTCTTCCAGAGGGAATAGGTCTATCTGGATGCACCGTCGCATCGATATCAGAATCGGTGATATCGTTCCATATCAATGCTGCAAAGAAACCAGCGTACATGGTGATAACGGTGAATAATAGAACATAATACATATCTGGATTATATGGTTGAATACCAAATGCGAGCATGGGCACACTTAGATACATAAAGAGGTAACTGATGAGTTCGTAGGGTGGAAGAGAACGCCATCTGGATAAAAACTTGAAAGGACGGATAAGTGGGCAACTTTTCGGAAATGGTAGCGTCATATGTTTCTGTCACCTTATATGTTCTTCATTTGATTCACGATGGTTCTATCCCAGAATATGTTTTCTGATAAAATTTTTTGCGCATCCTCTTTCACAACTCCCTTCTCAATAGGTGGTAGATGCTGATCAGGGATCTTTGCGGTCCAGGCAACAAAACGTCTCACTATCCACCATGTTGCAGTAAACTCATCTGTAAGCGTTTTACTTAACGGCTTGATATTATGCCATCGATGAAAACCATCACTCATTGTATGATATTCTTTTACAGGTTCCTCTTTGATCTGACCATCCCACCAGATCATGTATTCCGGATGAGAGGTACAAAGGAGGATCCGTGCTTTATTCTCATTTGGATACGTCTCTGCGGTAATCGATGCTTTTTTTGCTAGATCCATATCGATACGATGATGTGTTTGTTCCCAAGGTCCTGCTAGATAATATGTGTATAACAGTAAATTTCTAAGCGGCTCACCTGCCTCCTTGATAATTCGAAAGGCATTCCAGAGTCCTTTGAACAGACCAAGGACCCTTCCTGTGTATCTCCAGGCCATGATGGACGCATTTGTTTTTTCCATTAAAGCATCAGAAGGATACCAAGCCAGCACATCGATGTCATCTGAAGGTTGTTCTGGAGGTATCAACCCTGGTCCTCCCCACCAACGAATGCGCACCTTTTTCTCATTAAGGCCTGCAAAAATCGGGTGATCTGTGTTGACATTATAATCAATAGGGACACCGCCAGTATGGATAAATGTATCATCCTTGGTTTTACCCGGTGCAAAGGAGAAAATGTATGCTGTAGCACCAATGGTCTCTGGATGCGTATATTGGAATGGGTAGAACAGTGGGAAGGCAATTTCTTTATAATATGATTTAACACGTGAGATACCTATTGCGCTTTTATCGTAGAGTTTTTCAAGATACGTTGTTGGTTTCTTGTTCTTGGTCTCTAGTTCTGTGAACATGGCGGTTCCGCCACAGATACCAACATATCCCCCTCCCTCTTTGATGAATGTGGCTATCATTCTTTTCCATTTTTTAACCCGTGGTACATGTTTGAAACCTTTTGCAATGGACTGTCCATCTCCAACTCCTCCACCAGGGACCAGTAGGACATCAAAATCCTTTGTTGTAAGCCTTCCTTTGAGGATATCTTTATCGTGAATGTAGGATGATGAAAAACGATAGGCAATGTTTTCCTTTTCCCAGCTGTACTCTAGAATCATAGGGAAATAATGTTTCCCTGACCCCCAGCCTAACGGCTCTTCAGCAAGTATTGCAACTCGAATGATCTTATGGGTTTTTTCTGATGCTTCAAAAGTCATAGGCCTGTTTCTCAGTGCATTAATTATCGATTCAATACATGTAGTTTTCCTAAAAAAACAAAACGGTTACCGAGTTTCTATTGAACCTGATCCATTACATTCTTAGCCTCGGAAAGACCCTGTTGGAATGCAGTAAGATTTAATTCTTTGTATGCTGGGGGTACCACATCAAGTACAGCAGATTGTACCGCTGATTCATCAATAAGACCAAATATCGCTGTGATAGCACCAACCATCACGATGTTTGTAACGATCTTATTGCCAAGATCCTCAGCGATCTTTTGAGCCCGAACAGGATAGATTTTTCCCAAAGCAGGTGTTTTTGTGACAAGATCAGGATCCAGTAATACCTTTGTATCATCTTTAAAATCCATGAAACAAGAATCCCATGATCTCTCAGCCATAAGCACAAGAAGATCAACAGCAAGAGCACGATGATAATCGATCTTCTCCTCAGAGATAATGACCTCTGAACGTACAGAACCTCCTCTTGCCTCTGGGCCAAATGCCTCACTTTCAACGGCATGATAATCCATGTACACCGATGCTGCTTTTCCAAGGATGAGCCCAGCAAGAAGAACTCCTTGACCACCAATTCCACAGATACGGATCTCCTTTCTCAAAAACAAATCACCTCCTGATCTTTCCTGAATCCTGAAGTCTTTCAAGGATGTTCTGATATTCACTAAAGAACTCTGGTTTCTCAATATCCTGGAACACACCGATCTGCATCAATGATTCCGCATGTTGTTTCTCAGCTTCTGAGCCCCCGGTCATGATCTTGTTATATTTTGAAATAGATACCGTGTGATCATCGTACCATCTCCAAAGCTTTGTGATACTGCCGAGTTTATTCCTACGGCCATAGTTTGTCACACAGGGTGAAAGGAATTCAATAAAGGAAAAACCCTTTTTTACAATTGCCCTTTTTATTGTTTGTATAGTCTCTGTTGGTTTTGATGCAAGACAACGTGACACAAACGGGGCACCTATAGCAAGGGCAAGTTTACACATATCAAAGGGATGTTCAATATTTCCATAGGGTGTTGTCGCGGTGGAACTACCTCTTGGTGTGGTCGGTGCGAACTGCCCCCCGGTCATCCCATAGTTAAAGTTGTTGACCATGATAACAGTGATATCGATATTTCTCCGTGCACCATGCATAAAATGATTCCCACCGATACCTGCACAATCACCATCACCTGTGTACACAATGACATGAAGATCAGGATTCACTGCCTTTATCCCTGTTGCAAAGGCAATAGCTCGACCATGGGTTGTATGAAGGCCATCAGCATTGATATAACCTGGTAGTCGAGAGGAGCATCCGATACCTGAGACAAATACGACATCATCGAGATCGATATCAAGCTCTTTGAGGGCGTGAAATGTGTTACCTAGGAGGATACCATTGCCACAACCTGCGCAGAAGATAGTTGGCCACATCTCTTTTCGAATATATCCAGCGATGGTGGATGTGTCATATTCAACCATTCCTAATGACCTCCATTTGTTAGATATTTCATGAGGTCTCGTGGATGATGTGTCTCACCGCCGATCTTCGGAGCTGAAATGACCTCACAGTTTCCATCAGTGTACTCACGAACCGGGTGAACGATCTGACCAAGGTTCATCTCGGGAACGACGATGGTTTTCACTTTTTCAGAAAGTGTTTGTATCTCTTTTATGGGAAATGGCCAAATAAGTTTCAAGCGAAGGAGCCCCGCGTTTATCCCTGCTTTCCGAGCTTGATGAACAGCATACGCTGCAGGCCTAGCACTTGCACCATATGATACAAAGGCAACATCTGCATCATCCAGACCAATTTTTTCTACCATCGTCAGTTTCTCTCGATCATTGGTTATCTTCCGAGTGATCCTTGAAATAAGTTTTTCATGTTCCTGCTGATCAAAGGTAGCAGGAAGTCCTCTAGTATCATGGGTGAGACCGGTAACAAAGGTCCGATATCCATTACCAAAGGTTGGGAAGGGGGGTATCATCTCATTTAGATGTTTCCGCGGATCTCCTTGTTTCCTGTTGATGATATGTAAATTTTCTTCATCAGGTAAAACGATACGTGCATGAAGATATCCTATCTCTCCATCCATCATTAGGCAGACAGGTGCCCGGTATTTTTCTGCAAGATTAAATGATTCGATGGTAAGATCCAAACATTCCTGAACAGTACTTGGGCTAAGGACCAACGCCTCGAAATCACCATGAGTCCCCCATCGGGACTGCATCATATCCCCCTGAGAACCAAGTGTTGGAAGGCCTGTTGAAGGTCCACCTCGTTGAACATTGACGATGACAGAAGGTGTTTCTGTCATAGCAGCAAAACCATAGTTCTCCATCATTAAAGAGAAACCAGGGCCTGAAGTAGCGGTCATTGATTTCGCACCAGCCCATGATGCACCAATGATTGCTGCAATACTTCCGATCTCATCCTCCATTTGAAGATACATGCCACCTACTTTTGGGAGAAGGCGGGCCATACCCTCCGCGATCTCAGTTGCAGGGGTTATCGGATAACCGCCAAAAAATGAACAACCTGCAAGAATACCCCCATAGACACAGGCCATGTCCCCTTGAAGGAATTGAACGTTTCTTCCTAGCACATTTCGGATACGATCTGGGTCACGATGATATCTTTGCATGTCGGCCTCATCTCATGAGTAAAACATTACAATGTGAATTTATTTTGTTACAATCACTTGGATTGCAAGATCAGGACAGAGCAACGCACAGAGCCCGCAGTCATTGCATGTATTCGTTTCTTTCAACCGTGGTAGATGAACACCATTTATGTTGAATTCATCTGATTCCTCTAAAGCCTGTTGAGGACAGCGATCGATACAGATGCCACAGCCCTTACACCAGTCTTTGTTGATTTGAATCATACTATTTCGCCCTGATATGTGTGGTTGGCAATGCAAATGAGATAATTATAATTTTTCAATCACTTATTTATAGGAATCATAAGGTCTACGCTCGATGTACGCTTTGATTTTTAGCCGAATCATCAATTTTTATCGCAGGATTTTTAAGAATCATATCAATTCTGGCAATTCAATCCTCTTATCTTTCTTTAATTGGAATGATGTAAAGGCGATGGACCATGGACAAGGAAACAATTCAATATGTCTTTGAAAATGCTTCTTCTCAGAGCATTCAGATTAACTCGAATCTCACTATTCAGGTTGTCAATTCTATGGAGGAATTTAAAAAATTTTATGATCTGCCATTTAAAATCTATTCAAAGAGGGATAAATGGGTTGCGCCGTTCTGGTCTGAGGTTCGGGATTTCTTTAGAACTGATCAACTTTTTTGGTCTCATTCGGAATGTCAATTGTTCCTAGCCTATCGAAATAATGATGTTGTTGGACGGATTGCCACAACGATTGATCATAGTCTAGCTGAGCTTGATAAAACATCGATCGGGTTCTTTGGTTTTTTTGAATGCATCAATGATTATACTGTTGCCAAAGGTCTTTTGGATACCGCGAAGAATTGGTTGAAAGATAAAGGGATGAAGGAGATGCATGGCCCGGTTAATGGACGGGTTGATGTTGGCAGCGGTTTTGTTATCAAAGGATTCAAAACATTGCCATATCTTTTAGGGCATTATTCAAAGGATTATTATGTTGATTTCATGGAACAATATGTGATGAAAAAAGAAAGAGACCTTGTATCATACCATATCGATCTGACAAAGGATATCCCTGAAAAGGTGAAGGAATCAGCAATACGTACTGAGCAGAAAGGTATCACATATCGAAAATTCAATCGATTACATTTCCGCAGGGATTTGAAATGGTGGATCTCAATGCTTATGGAAGAATTCTCTGACCATTGGGGATATACAACCTCTTCGGAAAGTGAGGTGATGGAACGGTTTGGTATTAAACAACTACGATACATTATTGATCCTCCTCTGTTTCTGATAGCGATGCATGAGGGTCAACCAATTGGGTTCCGCTGGTCACTTCCAGATTATAACCAGGTGTTTGAGGGGATGAATGGACAGCTTGGGTTGTTTGGGCTATTGAAGGTGCTTTTGACCCGGCGTAGAACGATAGATAGAGGAAGGTTCATTATCATGGGGATCAAGGAGAAATACCGTGGGATGGGTATTGGAACCTATTTGAATTATCATACCCTTGTGGAAATGAAAAAACGTGGATACAAGAGTGCTGAGTACGGTTGGATCGATGAGAAAAATATTGCCTCCTGTAAAGCAGGGGAGAAGATCGGCGGGGAATTATATAAGATTTATCGGGTGTATAAAATAGATCTATAATTCGTAGCAGCGGGGGGCCTTACTTGTTTTTCGAAACATGTTTTTTGAAATAAAGAGCATTCCAACAGAGATTTGGTGCAGTACAGCAATGGATCTCATCCAATAGATCAATATCTTTAAATCCCTTCATAAATCGTTTGAGTTCTTCCATTTCTGATGGTAATTCCCTTACGATGATAGTCGATTGATCCTTTACTTTGGAAAAAATGTGGGTAAGGATCTCCTCCTTAGGTACTGAACAACTTGAAATGATTATGACATCGAACTTAGAAACATCAAAGGATAGACCATCACCATTGATAACCTCGACTTTATCATCTAAGCCTTTTTTTCTGATTACGTTTCGTGCAATTCTTAACACGATAGGGTTCTTGTCAATGGTAACGATATGTGCATTAATAAGATCAGCAAGAATGATTGCGGTGATAGGGTATGCTCCAGATCCAATATGAAGAATGGATGTGGCGTTGGTGAAGTTGAATCGTTTTGCTTCTTTGATGTAATGTTCACCGATATGTTTCTGATAGATTGTTCCAACGATTTGGGATCTACTTGAGATAACATCTATCATGTGCCAGAACAGGTTTGCTCTCTTCCGATTTATCTCCTGAAAAATGCTCATAGTATCCCTAGAATGTTACACTGAAAAACGACGGTTCCTTGAATGATGCCTTTTTGTTTCTCTTCAAAATATTACGACCTTATCTTAGGTGATAAACTGTTTTTTTCATTTAAATCCTTTATGCCACAATCGTTCACAGATTCAATTATTGTTTACTAGTAATAAGATTTATATTATTGATTTTTTTCGCTTTTTTATGATTTAGTTCTAGCTGTAAAAATTTATTTATTTATTTATTTATTTATTTATTTATTTATTTATTTATTTATTTTGTATCCAGCAAGCGATCTGTTGCATAGCTTCTTTATATGGTACCTTTGGCTTGTAATTGATGATCTGTTGTGTTTCTCTCAGTGAGTATGTTTTTGTGTTTGTCAAGATATCAACAGCGAATGGTGAAACCCAGGGAGTTATTCCAAAAGGGGGGAGAAGTGTTATCATGAGGGAACCAAGGATGTTTGCTGTTTTTTTTGAAATACTTTTTTGAATTGGTTTTTTTCCAAGTATTCGAGCAAGATCATTAAAATAGGTGGCCCAGGTGGTAGAGTTATCCCCATCAGTTATTATAAGGTTCTGTCCGATGCATTTAGATTCATGTATGCAGAGGAGCAATGCATCAAGTAGATTCTCGATATAGGTATGGTGGAAAATACCGGTTCCATGTTCTACCAGAAGCAAACGATTCTGTGTAATGGCGTTGATCGGTCGAGTTACCCAGGTGGTGTCTCCTGGCCCATAGATATTTCCCGGTTGAATGATAGTCACAGGAAAACCTGTTTTCTGATAAGCTTTTTTCAAAACTGATTCTGCGATTTGTTTTGTCTGGCTATATGGTGATTTCCGTTTTGATGATTCATAAGGGAGATGGCTGAGATAAATGAACTGTTTGATATCGTATGGAGCGGATGCATTGATTAGTTGTTCTGTTCCTTTCACATTGACCGTGTAAAAATCTTTTTTAGGGCCATGATCTGATACTTTTGCAGCACAATGAAATATCACATCGATGTCCTTTAAGTATGAACAAAATGTCTCTGAATCTGTGATATCTGCTTTGATGTAGGTTACTCCGTTTACAGGTTTTTTTGGGGTCGACTGATGAAGTAACCCTATTACTTCATGTTGTTGTCTTGTCAACCGTTCGATGAGGCAACGACCAACATACCCATTTGCTCCAGTAACAAAACATTTCATAGTTCCCACTTGTTAAATTCATATTGATTTCGTAAGATTATCTGAAACATTGCGGTTAAGCCAAGGGATACAGCATATATCAATAAGCTGATGTGTATGTCTACGATGAGACTAATGACCGCTGAAGCTAAGGTGATCCGTTCGAGGACAAAATACTTGTGTATTGTTAATGCATTTAACCTGGTATAATTGCTAATTAGTTTTCTGAGATGGAACGATATAATTAAAAGAAGGACACCATCTATTGATAGGAGTATGATCGGTAAGAGCGATACTGAAAATGAACGGATAATTATAATGATGGTAAGTAGGAACCATATAACGGATAGAACGATTGCAAGATGGGCTGTCTTTTCTAGTCCATAGATGACAGGGATGGTACGGTATCCACCTTCTTTATCGCTTTTCATATCGCGTAAGGTACCGGCAAGATTGGTATTCATATCATGAAAGAGAAATACGATACAAAACAACCATATGGGAAGTGGAATGGTGTAGAGGTTGTTCCCTAATGAGAAGACGCCGAAAAGAAATGAGATAACCGCTAAAAAACCGCGGTTGATATTTCCAAGAATGCCACGTGGTTTAGTTACCCTTGCATAGGAATAGACCAACAAAGCAGCGCAGAGTGCAAGAAAAAGATTGGTTGTTCCTAGTTGTATGGTCAATACTAACCCGGTGCCAGCAAACAATGCACCTATTCCCAGTGCTTCGTAGGGATGTATACGGCCAGAAGGAATAGGACGATGAGCTTTCTGTATCATATCCAAACTGGCATCAAGAAAATCTGAGAGATACAAACCCGCGATCCATCCTAGGATGGGAATGGACAGGACTAAAATGATATGACGTACTGAAGGTAATTTTCCATAGATGAGGCAGGCACCTATGAGGCTTAAAAGACCGCACCAAATCACAGTGTACGGTCTCCAGGTCTCTATGTGAGCAATACTTTTTGTTTGAACCTTTGCCACGTCAGATCCATTCTCCGTATCACCATTTGATGCTTTTGTAAAACGTATTACGCTATTAAAACTTCATGTGAGCAAATACAAACAACGTTACTTTAAAAAGAGTGATTGATATACTATACTCTGTCTGGACACATAGTAACGTGTGCCTAATGGTGAGTTGATGTGATGAAAAAGATCATGGTTGTTGATAATGAACCGGATATAGTTGATTTGACCAGGACGGTTCTTGAAATTGGTGGATATCAAGTTGTCCCAGCATACAGTGGTGAGGAGTGTCTTAAGTTATTGGAAAAGGAATCAGTTGATCTGATCCTTCTTGACATCATGATGCCCGGTATGAGTGGTTGGGATGTTTTCAATCGCATCAAACGGAATGATAAAGGTATAAAGGTTGCCTTCATGAGTGTCCTTGAGATATCAGAGAAACGAAAGCAAGTATTGCTTGATGAGGGTTTGGCAGATTACATCATGAAACCTTTTGATAAGGACACATTGTTGAATAAGGTCGATACAATTCTCACGGAATAGGTTGTTGAAATATCTTTCAATTTTTTGGATGGAGAATATTAGGTAAGAATTGTACACAAATGCTTAATAATCGGTTTATTCACATGATATGTGTTAGGTGATGAACAAGTGATTTGTAAAAAATGTAAGCAACGTTTTGGGGGCAAAGGGGTGAATTTTTGGAGTTGTGAACTCGGCGTTTGCAGGAGATGCGCATCTCATAAAGAACTTAAAATTATTGAAGAATATTAATATTTGAAAAAACCAAAGTCTACAAATACCAATTGATTATTTTCCAATGCTATCAGCCTGGGGAGGCATGAAAAAAACAATGATTTGTAAAGTCTGGGAACTACACAATATTAAACTTGAAGAGCTGCTGTTTCGTAGCTAAGAGTTTTTTTATGGGATAGAGGGCGTTGTAGTAATGCCCTTTTAAGATTTTTTTTCAGATCAAACAATGTCTGTTCACTTTACTTTCATTTGAGTAGCTAGATCAGTATTTCTAACAGTACCATTTGTTTCCTGTTTAGGCTGATCGTTTGTTTTCATTCTCAATTGATGGTTATTATTCTTGGCGTATGAATATTTAGGAAAGTTTTCTGATCATAGTTCAAAAGTATTGTTCATTTTGAGTATGTTTTATTAAAAGTTCCTGTTTAAAGTTCTTCTTTTATTGTAGTAAAACAAGGACAGGTAAATGTTCTTCCTACTCCTTTTATCTGACGTATCTTTGCTAAAACATTTTTGCCTACTTCCTCAAATGATTTTCCCCGGACTTTGATTAAAAGATCATATTCACCGGCAACAATATGAACTTCATATACTCCGGGGAGATCAGTTATTTTCTCTGCGATTTTTGTTGCGGAGACATTTGATTCGTATGGGTTCAATGCAATAAAGGCAAAAACTGTGGTAGTAATCCCCATTTGTTGGTAATCAGGTAGTATGGTAAATGATTTGATCGTTTTGTTTTCAATCATTCTTCGTATTCGATCGTGAACTGTTACTCGAGGTATATCTATGTTTGTTGCTAGTTTTTTTGTCGAGATTCTGGAGTTTTTTTTCAGTTCATTAAGGATAAGGATATCTTTTTCATCAATCATGACCGACATTATGTCGGTATTTGTATTTATAATTTGGCAAAACTGACTTTTTGACGGAGAAATATCCATAATACTTTATATAATTATATATCGTTACTATTGATCGGACAAAGATCACAAAAGTCCAAGGGGAAAAAATCAAAATGAAACGGATTGCGTTTCTCTTAATCTTAATGGCGCTGCTCATGCCTGTTTCTGTGGCATCACCTTCATTAGATACCATAATTAACGAAAAAAAGGTTATCTGTCCAACTGCTGAAGATTTAGATCCATTAGTTGATTTAGCCGTCACTGTTGAAATTAAACAGATTCGCAGTTTAGAAAAAACAGATCGAGGATTAAAACCAATAGATAAAATTGATCTTAATAGTAACCCTGATTTCTATGTGAAGGTCTTCATAAACGAAGAAGAATATAGAAGCCCAACCTGGCAGGACACTCTCTACGTCTATGATCCTCAATGGTCAGCAACAGCCAACGTACCAGATGATATCGAATGGGTTAATGTAACGATTCAACTGTGGGATGAGGGCTCAACAGGCGATAGACTTTGTGATATCAGTGATAATTATGGCAGTTTCGATGAAACATACGATGTCGATTTACAATACAGTTTAAAAACAGGTCATTGGACAGGGGATGACTGGCTTAAAGGATTCTGGGGTGGTGCAGACCCAAGTGGATATGGTCGATTAAATGGATGTGATGATAACAGCTACTATCAGAACGATAGGGATTGTGAAATGATATTTGACATTTATCAGAATGATTTTGATGGAGATGGCATCCCGTATTGGACAGAGGTATATGCATTTGGAACCGACCCAACCATAGATAACACAGGAGAAGATTATGATAATGATGGTGTTCCTATTGAATGGGAATGGAAATGGGGATATACCCAGACGATAGACTGGGAAAATTTCACTTGGGTCCATGATTGGAAATATGATCCATGGTTGTGGGAGGATCATGCCACATTGGATGATGATGAAGACGGAATCCAAAACATTGAGGAATATCTTTTGGCCACTTGGGGATCAGATCCATTCCGTAAGGACCTCTTTGTTGAATTAGATCAGATGGAAGCTGGTCCTAATGGCGAAGCTGCAAGCATCTTACCTGATGGGGCCAAAGAGCTTCTTTATACTGCATATAATAAACATAATCTCGTGTATCATCTAGATGATGGTACCAAAGAGAACTCAGGTTCAGATATGATCCCATTTGATTCAGAAACAACGATGGATTGGTTTTCATCGGAAAGCGAACTAGATGCGATCTATACTGATTATTTCCTCCATGGTGACCCAGATAATTGGAGACGTGGTGTGTTCCATTATGGTGTTGTTGTCTATCAATGTACCGTTGCCAATGGAAACGCGTTTGGCACTAATCGCTATCAAATATCAAGTAATGGTCTTAATGAAAAAGCAAAAAGCCTACCTTGGCTTGATAGGGATATTGTCTACGCTAGTGCCTACATGCATGAATGTGGTCATACCCTTAATATCGAGAACCCTGGTGTCGATGATCAACGCTCAAAGTTCCCTTGGCAGATGAACTGGTGGAAATGGAGACCCTATCAAAGTGTGATGAACTATGGGTACATGTATCTGATGGTCGATTATTCAGATGGTTCTCGAGGAAAGAATGATTTTGACGATTGGAATACAATGGATCTCAAAGGATTTGAGAAGGATTTCTTTTAGATATCATAAGATATTTAGAGAAATTAGAATGGGTAAAGAGTACTATCCCTTATTGTACTACGTATATTAATTTTCATAACCTGTGTCGGTCCAGTCATTCTTATATTGGTGTGAACCTTAATGTCTCTAAACAGTAACCCTCCATTGAACTATGATTATGATCTGAAAGGGGATCGGTTCAAACAGCCAGAGGCTAAGTTAACATATCACTGATTAGTTCCAATTCTTCAATGAATCCGGATTTACCGCGTTGTATGTACAGAATTCATGACAGCAGTAACATTGAATAATCCACTTGAGATTTTTTGTTGCCAATTTGGATTGCTTACCTTGGGCAGATACCAACGCAGTCCCCACAAGCAACACAAGAATCAAGGATAACAGGGTATTTCTTTGGTTGTTTTATTCCTGTGAGAAGATGACCTGCGGTAGAGGAAAGGATGAAATCAGTACGGTGCAGCTCTTCCGGTTTTAGAATCGGGTATGTGATGGTCTTTGGCCACATCTTTCTGATCTTTGCTTGCGTTAGTGTAGGGATACCAATAGGTTCAATGTTTAGTATTTTACACACGGCTATGTCAAGAGCAATAGGAGTCTCAGACGCAAGGATGAGACCTAGGTCTATGGGATTTCCACTCATTGGGCCTTCACCTTGCATCGCTACAATACCATCCATGAGAAAAAGAGTTGGACTTACTACCGATAATCTATCGAGTAGCATGTCTGCAAAATTATTTCTTTTTATAAATTTTGAATGATATCTTGCTTTTGTTAGTCCTAGAATAGCACCAAACATGATCTTTGATGCAAGTAACATCATCATAAGAGAATGGGTCTTTATTTTTGGCAAGGCAATGATCGTATCCGATTAAAGGACAAAATTGCATATTGGTACATTCGTCAGTTTTATGCCATTTGGTATTAGAATTTTCTTATACCCTGTATCATAGTTCACTTCAATTCCTAGTTCTTTTGATACTTTTATTAATCCATCGATTTAATCGAAAATTACTCCTATAAAACAAGAAAAAAATGATAGCCGACGAGCTTCATATTACCAATTCATTGGGACTTTTGGGTGATATTAATAGTTGGAAAACGAAGAGTATAAATAATACGAGAAAGAAAGAGTACTACTGGGAATGAGGAAATATGATGGAACCTGAACAAAAGAGAGATGATATTGGATATATTCTCTGGAAATTGGAATCACTTGAAAAATTCTACCCAAGCTTTCAAAGCATTATCGAACAAAAACAAATGGATGACCCAAAGGATACATCTGTTTGGGTGACACGTAAAATCCAAGACTGAGCAAAACAAAGATAAAACATTAAAAAAAAAGAAAAAAGGAAAAGAACCTCCTTTACAGGAACTCCTTTATCTTTTTCAAGGATGGATTACTGATCCCACTTCGTTTCACAGGAAAGATGTTCTCCAACAATTGGGCCTCCAAAACATAATCTTTGTACATCTTCACTATTTCGCTCTCAAATTTCTTTGCATGCTTCAGATCCAAGGCGGTGAAACAGATAACCCAATCATACATACCATGAAGATAATAACTAGAACCCACCAACACATCTATCTTCTTAGCACTCTTCTCTACATCCCGTGAGATGATCTTCTCAGCTGCAGCATTCAGTGATGTATTTGTTTTTTTTATCAAGAGGAGATACTCCCGCATTCCTAGCTTCTCAAAATCTGTCACCGCATGATAACCCCAAATCGTGTCGGAATCCTCAAGGTTCTTAATGATCCGTCGGAGCTTTGGCCCTGAAAAACCACATTTTTTTGCAAGATCATCAATGCTTTCTTTCGCATGGGCCTGTAACTCCATTACGACCCTCAATTCATCCTTCTCGACCTGTGTTTTACTCCTTTTTGCCATAAAGCTACCTTCTAAAAGCACATTTGATATAAAAATCACATTAAAAACATTTTCTACAAAATAAAAAATAATTTGCCACATAATTTACCGACATAAACCGATTAACGATAAACAATTGTTACATAATTTTACGTATGAACGGCCACCTTGTAGACCCAACCTTTGAAAAACCTTTTATGCTCACATCCTCTGAGGGGAATTATACTATGACACGACTCTTGCTCTCATGCTCACCTCTTGACGAACTGCTTGGAGGAGGACTCGAAGAAAAAACGATCACTGAGATTTTCGGAGAAGCCGGGACAGGAAAAACAAACATCTGTCTTCAAGCAGCAAGAGAATGTGCAAAAACTGGAAAAAAAGTAGCATACATCGACAGCGAAGGTGTATCTCTTGAACGACTACGGCAGATTTGCGATGGGTATGACGAAGAAACAATCATCAACAACATCCTCATTTTCTCACCAACATCACAAGAGAACCAAGAAAAAATGATATACAACGCATTAAAGATCAAGGATATCTCTCTCATCATCGTAGACACCCTTAATCTCTTCTACCGGTTGAACCTTGAAGAAGATAAAGAAGGCAGCTTGAGATCCTTTGCCCGACAAGTAGGAATGCTTCAAAAAGCAGCAAGGGAGAAAAACCTCTTCATCATCATAGCAGAACAAGTCTACACCGACAAGAACGGAGATATCAGACCATTCACAAGTAGAGACGTTGAACACCTTGTCAAGACCATCATCAAACTCGAAAGAATCGATAACGGGATCCGAGAAGCAACCATCATGAAACACCGTTCAGAACCCGAAGGGAAAAGAACACGATTCAAAATAACTCAAACAGGGTTGAAATAAAAGATATGAGAGAAATAACATCATGGCTCAATGACAGTAGCTACATCAAACCATTATCACCTGCCTGTGAAATGTGCGCGAAAGGATCAAAACTCGTCCTCCTCATCACCGGCGAATGCCCTGCAGCCTGCTATTACTGTCCATTAAGTTTTGAAAAAGGAGGAAAAGACGTCATCTACGCAGATGAATGGAAACTAAAAAACGAAGATGACATAAAAACACTACTTCAAGAAGCAACATATATCGATGCTGAAGGAGCAGGCATCACCGGAGGAGACCCGCTCTCAAAACCAGAACGGACCATACGATACATCAACCTTTTAAAAGATCAATATGGACCATCTTTTCACATTCATCTCTATACCTCAGGGTTGATCAACACTGATAGCATTCCCGATATCGTCGCCGCTGGTCTTGATGAACTCCGATTCCACCCCCATCCAACACATTGGGAGAACATGGAAAATAGCCCACTTTCAAAAACAATTCACAGAGCACTGGACACCTCCGCAGATATCGCCCTAGAGGTCCCTGCCATCCCATACAAACAAAAACAACTCATATCACTTATCAACTGGGCAGATCAGATCGGCATCCAATGGATCAACCTCAATGAACTGGAGTTCTCAGAACGAAACACAGATGCTCTTGAACAAAGAGGATTCAGGGTGAAAGACGACATCTCCGCAGCAGCACTTAACAGCCAAGAAACCGCATTCACAGTCCTTCAACACATCGCACTCACTGATTACAACATCGGAGTGCACTATTGTTCAGCCTCATTCAAAGACGGGATACAACTCACCAACCGTCTCAAACGACGTGCACGGAACATCGCACGACCTATTGACATAGTAACCGATGAAGGGACCATCCTTAAAGGAATCATCCAACCAGCAAAACAGACAACACTAGATGAACTAGCAGAACTCCTACAGCAAGAATTCAAACAAACAAAGAAACACTTTGCCATAAACAAAAAACAAAAAAGAATAGAACTTCACATAGACAACCTAGAAAAAATCGCAAAAAAGCTCACAATACAAGGACATTCCTGCTACATCATCGAAGAATACCCCACCGCAGATAAACTTGAAGTGGAACGCATCCCTCTACCGTAACAACAAAACAGTGCCATTTACAGGAAAAAACAAAGGAAACAACTGAAAAAGGTTTTTATATACCTCCCTCATTTCCCACTCATCGACCCAAACGGGTTGCATCGATGAAGGCTTCAAAAGGAGGCTAAAAAAACAATGGCAATATTTGTGAAATTTCAAACACCCAAAGATGTACAGGATTTAGCCTATGATCTTGTTGAAAAAGCTCGAGATACCGGCAAAATCAGTAAAGGCGCAAATGAGGCAACAAAACAAGTGGAACGTGGACAAGCAAAAATCGTGATAATGGCTGAAGATGTCACCCCTGAAGAGATCCTTGCACATATGCCCGTACTCTGTGATGAGAAAAACATCCCGTATGCATATGTTCCAAGTAAAAACGAGCTTGGAAAAGCAGCTGGATTACTCGTACCAACAACCGCTGTCGCAATCACGAACCCTGGCAAGGACAAGAACACACTTGAAACACTGGCAAAGAAAACCGCTGAATTGAAACAACAGTGATAAACCATGGTCGAAGGAACACCCTGTGAAGTTGTGGAAATCATCCATCGTACAGGTATGGCTGGAGAAGCACAACAAGTAAAGCTTAGAGTACTTGATGGTATGGATAAAGGAAAGATCATCACCCGAAATGTGATCGGCCCAGTTCAACTTGGCGATATCCTTATGCTCAACGAGACCCAACGTGAGGCAAAAAGCCTTGGTGGCCCACGCTAGAACCATACGAAAAAGGAAGTGACAAAAAATGGTTGAAAGACGTATCTGTTCATTTTGCGGAAGCGAAATAGAACCAGGAACCGGTAAACTCTACGCAAAAAAAGATGGAACGGTTCTGTATTTCTGCAAAAACAAATGTCAAAAGAACATGTTGAAATTAAAACGTGTGCCCCGAAGAGTTCGTTGGAGTAAATTCTTTGCAAAACAATGATGAAACCAACCGTTTCATCCAATTCTTTTTTTATCTTTTCCATTTTAGATTGGAGAATTTTACCGATACTTACGAACAAGTAAATTGAAAAAAAATGAAAGAAAAAGGTGAGGGATTACTTGTTGATCTTTATTATCCCTGTTTTAAAGAGTGCGAGTATCGCGACTATCAACGCTGCTAGGACACCAATCATGATAAAGATCCATGGCAATTCCTGAGGCGCTTCAGATGATTCCATTCCAGCTATGGCAAATGTGGAGAAGCCAGGTGTTTCCGCAGTATAATACACATAGAGTGAGTCCTCAGAAACATAGGTTGTTGATAGCTCCTGCCAGGCACCATCATGATATCTCATAAGGACCACGGAATCCTTATCGATGTTTCGCTCATTGAACCATGAGAGTTCAACCTTGAATGATATCGTAAGCGTACCAATAGATGATTCATCAACCTCTTCATCATCTGCGGTCAGCTCGATCTCAATATAGGAATACACATTCTTATCGACATCTTCTGTGATACCATCTGGTTTCTCTTCCAGTTTTGCAACGGTTACCTTCACATTTGAAAGATCCTTGTTTGATACTATATCAATACCCTCAATACCCGTCTCCTCTGCGTTATTCGTCTTAACGTTTACATTTTCCCCTTCGGCAATATCACCAACTTCTTCTTCAATGACCGTTTCGCTTTCCTTAATTGTAAAGGACCATTGCTCATCCTCAGTGTTTCCTAATGTGTCAGAGACCACGATCTTAACAGTATGAGTACCCAGTGACATATCTGATGTTGGTGCATATTCAAGAGAGGTATCAGTAATTGTTGCTAGCGAGGTATAGGAGTTACCATCCAGGGTAAACACGATGCTCTCCGTGTCAATACCACTTGGATCGCTATATCTTACTCGTATTGTTGGTGTTTGATCAAAAATTTCCATACCAGATTTCGGATATCTGATCGTAACCGTTGGCCCAGCTTCATCCACAACAGTGAAGGTCGAGGTACTTGAAGTACTCGTTTGACTTGCATTATCCCTTGCAGTGATATGATACGAGATACGTTCACCATCAACAAATGGACCTATCTCTGCAGAATAGATGTTATCATTTCTTAAAGACATAGATTTGGATTGTTCATTACCAGATATCGTCCAATATAATGTAACATAGGATACTGTATTATCGTCAGTGACCGTTGCATAAATCCCAACGAAATCATTGCTAGTAATCATTGTTGGTTCATGATATATATTTGATATCGTCGGTGGGTCATCGGTGACATTGGTCTCTGTTTCAACTGGTGGTGCAAATCCACCTCCCCCGCCGGTATCACCGGATGTTTCTTCCGAGGTTGTAAAGGTCGCATCAGAGGAATTGACCAAGTTTCCAGCTTTATCATAGGATAGCACCCGATAATGATAGGTTGTACTAGAAGAAAGACCAGTGATTGACTCTGAATGACTTGTCTCAAATGTTGAAGCGGACCCAGACACAGTTGAGCCATATGATGTTGTTGAGCCATATTCAACAGTTGCGTTGGTGCTTTCATTTGTCGTCCAGATAATTGTTGCACTATCGGTCGATACACTTGCAGATGGACCTGTTGAAATAGTTGGAGCAGTGTTGTCAACAATAATTGTTATTGTTACCGAGTTATTGGATGATTCATTGCTCAATACGAACAAACGAACAGTGTAATTGCCGGAGAGTTCTGATGCTGATGTATTCAATGTACCAAGAGTGCTGCTCGATACAGGTGTTGTACCACTTGCAATATTTGTCCAGGTTACATTATCGGAGCTGTAATTCAGATAATAAATCGAAAAGTTTTGACAGGTTGCACTACCGGTGAATGTCACATTTCCTGCTACATAGATCATATCATCAGTGATTCCATCTGTTGCATCAACTGGTGAACTTATCTCAGCTGTTATCGCACTTGAAAGCGTTGTTGTAAAAGCATCATAGGTTGATACACTCTCCTGATTTGATGCATTATCCGTTGCAATGGATCTGAAATAATAGGTATAACCATCCGCAGCATATGTTGAGTTGAACGATGCAGTTCCTGAGGCGTTTTGACCAGTTAACCAGTTCGTCCAACTTCCACTGCCATTACGATATTGAATGGTCACATTTGCTACACCACTTGTTGCATCAGAACTACTCCAACTCACATTGAACGGTACCGAGCTATATGATGATAGAGCAGTGATACTTGAACTTGGCGCAGTAGCGTCGATGAGAATCGTTGTGGTATGAACTGATTCTGCATTTGTCGCTACATCCTTTGAGAAATATTTCAATGTCTTCGTGCCATCTGTTGTAAACAGTATAGGTGTGCTATATTGGTTGGAAAGGGTTGTAGGTGTACTTCCATCTCGTGTATAATATGTCTTTGACACACCGCTTGTGGTATCACTAGCAGATAATGATACGGACACAGAGCTATTCTGCCAGCCACTTGGTGCATTATCTGTCGTAGTTGGATCAGCAGTATCAACCTTCAATGTCTTAGTATGGATCGCTTCCTCATTAGGTGTTGAATTTCGATCATATGAATAATATTTGATGGTCCACGTACCATCACCGATCTCATTATCCTCTCCAACAGTGAACGGAGCGGTGTACTGTGTCCTATTTGTATTTGATGAATTGCTTGGATTGCTTCCATCAGTTGTATAGTATGTCTTGTTGACACCTTCACCACTGTCAGTTGCTGTTAGAGTAACAGTAACCTCCGCGGTCTGCCACCCAACAGGTATATTATCAGTGGTTGATGGTGCCTTATCATCAACAGATACAGCTGAAACACTAGTTACATCCTGATCCTCATTTGGTGGAGTTGCAGTATCAATCGCGGTGACTGCATAATAGAACGTTGTACCATCTGTAGCAGAGGCATCATCATAGGTTACCGTTGTACGAGAAGTGATTGTTGTAAGGAGTTGAACACCAGATGCAGAGACATTCGTAAACGATGAAGTTCTTCTATAGACCTTATATCCTGCAAAATCAGAGGCGCTGGATTGATTCCATGTTACTGTAAGTGTTTTTTCTGCATTTACCTTGTCAGAAACGCTAAGACCTGCTATTGCTGATGGAGCAGTGGTATCAGATCCGGATGATGTTGCAAAGGTATCATCGGAACTTGTTCGCTCATTTCCAGCTGCATCCATCGATTTCACCTTGAAATGATAGGTTGTGCCTGGGCTAAGTCCACTGATTACCTCACTATGTGATGTTACCTTTGTTGAATCAAGAGTTGTATTTGTACCATAATCCGTGGTCGTACCATATTCGACATAGGAAGTTGCTCCTTCATTGGTCGTCCATGTTATCGTTGCAGAAGTCTGAGAAATACTACTACTATCTACTGCAGATATTGTTGGTGCTGTCTGATCAAGGATAATCGTATCATTCTTTGATGTTGCAATGTTACCAGCAGTATCCTTCAAACGACAATAAACGGTCTTCGTTCCACCACCACTCAAAAGATTCCAAGTCTTTGAACTTGAAAATGACTCCCATGATGACCAATTATAGGAACCATTCTTGAACTGCATCTTTGCAGCACCCGTTGCTGAGATCGTAAGAGTAACATTTGTCGTATTGGTATATGTTTGACCAGAATCAATAGAAACGGAACTCAATGTTGGAGCAGTTGTATCAAGAGTGATGTTGTCTAAATAGATACTTGATTCTTTCCCAACCCTATCCTTTACCTTGATGTATACAGTTTTAGTACCATCACCAGAGTTAAGTGTCCATTCCTTTGAGGTCGTATAATTGATCCATGATACATCTGAGAAATCCATATCATTCGAGAGTTTCATATATTGAACGCCACTAGTTGCATCCTCAGCTGAAATCGATAGTGTCACACTGACATCATTTGTATGAGTACTTGGTGTATCTCCCTTACCAGTTATGGTTATATTAACCTGTGAGGGGGCTGTTGTATCCAGTATAATAGAATCAGTTTGTTCAGTCGCAATGTTACCGGCGGTATCCTTTGCTTGGAAATATACGGTCTTTGATCCATCTGTTGAGGTTAACGTCCAGGTCTTTGAATTCTGGAAATCCTCCCAATCTGTCCAAGATCCTCCTGAGTTTTTGAAACGCATCTTCTTATCGGAATCATCAGTTGCAGATAATGCAAGTGTAACCGTCGTTGAATTAGTATAACTATCACCACTGTTTATGGTAATAGTTGAACCTGTTGGAGCTGCGGTATCAACAACAACAGTCCCGGTTGTTTCAGATTCATTCACGGCGGCCCCTGATGATTCAATGGAAACCTTGAACCGGTATGTTCCATCAGGTACAACAGAGTTACCATCATCTTTTCCCTGCCATGTTGCCGTATATGATCCACCGTTCGCTGACAATGGCATACCCGTTCGAACGATCGTGTTCGTCTCATTATATATGTTAAGATAGAGCGTTTGACCAGTATCAGCTGATACTGTTATCAATGTAGAATCCTTTGTCCCATCACTATCTGGACTAAAGGGATCATTACTGAACGTAATAGAGTCAACCCCTGTTGGTTGAGATCCACCGCTGAATACATCGCCCAATGGTGATTGACTAGCGTTCTCAAAATCATCATAATCATATGAAGATGTTGTATGCACATTACTTTGTTCATCAAGGACCATCCATGATCCATCGATATCCGCACCAACCCGCACGTATCCCAAAAGATACGGTCCATTTTCCTGAGATGCATATATCTCATCACCCTCAAATCTAAATTGAACAATTTGGGTGCCCTCGGTAAGATTTAATGAATAATTTGTATCCGCAGCGATCCATGTTGCCCCATCACCTGTATAAAGATCTGCATAGAAGTCATAGGTTCCATTCGTTGAAACATTCACTGTTGCATTGATCACTAAATAATTATACAATCCGCTATCATCAGTATCTTCAATGGTTGAAGCATAGGTGCCTGTGAAATTAGCATCCTCATCTGTAACATCAGGATGCTGGAAATCAGTGTATTGATAACCACTTGTAACAAACACATTTGTTTCCCTTAAAACCTCACCGATACCAGATTTTGAAAGAGCGATGAATGATACAACATATGGTCCATTTTTACCGGATTTGAATATCTTCATTCCATCGAAATGCAGAGTGATCTCTGTTGTTCCTGAATAGGGGTCAAATGGGAATGGGATATAATCTCCTGTTATCCATGTCCTTGTGGCATTATCTCTTAGACCTGCTGATATCTCATAATCACCACTTAGCGTTATATTGACCGTTATGTTCAAAGAATCATTGTATCCATCACTATCAGCATCCCATACAGTGGCAACAATAGAACTTCCATCAATTGAAATATCCAATCCGAAATCATCCGCAGTATACGTCCCTTGGAGATCATACTCACAGAAATCAATGAGCGCTCCATCACTGGTACGACGCATCTCGATATATGCTTTTGCGGGGTCAACACCACTATTATTGATGATACCTGCATCGAAACGAATTATTTCAACATCATCATATCCATCTACCGTCGCTACCGTCTTATTCCATCCTATGAACTCATAGTTACCACCATGCAGCCAGCAATCGAACTGATACTCTCTTGAATTAAGCGAATATGATGTGACATTAATTTCAAGATAGTCATTATTTGGTGCCCAATCACTAAACTCTGAATTGTTCAAACCAGAAGATGGAGCTGAAAAATTTGTCGCGTTATATCTATTTGTTTGATATTTGTAATCATCAATCAAACTCCAGGTTCCAACCTTTTTAAGATCAACTCGAACATCATAAGGACCATCGATACCAGATCCATATATCTCTGAGCCATCAAAGGTCAAAGTAAAGGTTTGTTCACCACTTGAGGTAACCTCAACCTGTGTCGAGTTCCAACATATCCACCGCCAATTATAATTCTCTTCCTTATGAAGATCACCGCCAATTTCATATGTACCAGCAGTGGAAGAGTTCACCGTAACATTGATGACAAGGTTTCCATTTGAGATCTGATCAACTGTTGCATCTGAAGGTTCTACTAGTTCGGTACCGGATCCAGAGAAATCAGTTGCATTATAAAGACTGGTCTGATATTCTTCTATCATATCATATTGTTTCCATTCTCCACTCACTGAGTTAAGTTCAAGTCTCACCTGATAGGGACCATTGATACCCTTGTTTCTAATTTGTCCACCCTCAAAAAGAATGGTAAAGTTCTCATTTCCACTACCAGTATGAGTTATCTCTTGACCCTGCCAAGCTATCCATTGCCAGTTCCAACCGGATTGTTTATGAAGATCAGCATTTAGCCAATAGGTTCCAGCTGATTCTGAAAATACAGTAACATTGACCTCTAGATCTGTGTAAGATCCAACAGTACCTACACCACGATCAGATGGTGATGTATCATTTTCAATAAATTCAATACTTGACCGCTGGAAATCATCATAACCATATGATTCAGTGTTATATCGATCATATGTATCAAGTTGTAAACCAGTGGATAAGTTACATATCTCAAAATGAACCTGATATGGCCCATTTATCCCTCGATTATATATCTGTTCTCCATCAAATTGGAGTTTGACAGGTTGTTCACCAGTACCAGATAGTGTTATCTCGCGTCCTTTCCATCCTATCCACTGCCAGTTCCAATCTTCCTCCTTATGAAGATCACCCATCAGCCAATAGGTGCCTGCCTGTGTACAGTTTATGGTAAGATTCATATCTAAATAATTATACAAAGAATCGGAATTTGTATCGTTACCATAGTCCTCAATGCTTATGATCGACACAGCTGGTTCAGCAAAATCGGTGTAATTATATGAGTTCGTGTCATATCGTTCAATCCGATCTAATTCTTCCCAGGTATCCATATCACGAAGTTCAATTCGTATCTGATAGGGGCCATTTATCTCACTATTTCGGATCATCTGTCCACTGAAATTAATGGTAACGTTCTGCAAACCACTATCATTAAGCAAATCATCTCCTTCTACGCTTTCCCATGAGATCCACTGCCAATCCCAGCCGGATTCTTTATGAAGATCAGTTCCTATCCAATATGACCCAGACGTTGTACAATTAACTGTGAGATTTAATTCAAGATATTCACCATCCTGAACAATCATATCACTCGCACTGATAAGTTCAACACCACTACCCTGGAAATCAGAATAACTATAGGAACCTGTTTCATATGGGTCAACCATTGAAAGCATATCACCAGTATCATCTCTTAATTCAAGTCGTACTTTATACGGACCGTTTACTCCCTCATTTTTGATTTGCAACCCATTGAATCGTAGATTCACTGTTTGACTGCCGGATTCAAGATATGTCCAGTTATTTGTCCAACCAAGCCAATGCCATCCATTGGTTTCTGAATGAAGATCGCCCATCACCTCATAATTTCCAGCATTTGACACATTCACTGAGACATTGATCTGAAGATATTCATATTTTCCATCATTATTTGCGCCTAGACCATAATCCTCAACATTATCCCGTATTATTTCAGCGGAGGCTGCTTGGAAATTATCATATGTATACGAATCGGTCTCCAATCGGTCAATGACATCAAGTAGTTGCCAGTTGTTCGTATCCCATAGTTCAACTCTTATCTGATATGGTCCATCAATACCGCCGCTTCGAATGATACCACCATCGAACCGTAAAGTAACAGTAGTCTCACCTTGAGAAATGGTCGTCCAATTGCTTTTACAAGAAATCCATTGCCAACCATTTTGATCAGATTCCTTATGAAGATCCCCTCTGAATTCAACATTATAGGTAGAATCCGAGGTAACATTTACCTCTATGAGAAGATAATCATATTCACTACCGGCATCAGAACTATCGATTCCCTCAGCGGTTGCCGTACTGTCATTGAAGGATACTGAAGAACCTACAAAATCGCTGACAGAATACGCTTGTGTTTGTCCATCGCTCTTATCCAGTCTCTTGCCTTCATTCCAGTCCCAGAGTTCCATATGATATCTATATGGACCATCATAGCCTTCTGAGCTTATACGTTCACCACTGAACTGTAAGGTAATGTTCTGTGTCCCTGGACTTGTCACCGTGATAAATTGATTCTTCCAACCAATCCAATACCAGTTGGTATCAGTTTCCTTGTTAAGATCACACCAGAGCTCATATTCTCCAGCCTCATTGAACGTAATTTGAGCAGTGATATTGAGATATTCATAGCTTGCATCATCACTCTCATTATATCCATTATCGGAAATTTGATCAATGACCGCACTAAACGATGATGTGAAATTTGACACTTGATAGGTGTTAATTGTTTCATCTGAGAGATGATCAAGCTCCATTGGTTCGCCTGATCTACGTAACCATACATCAAGGTCAAAGGTATCACCCGATGAATAATCTAACCCAAGCATATCGATATTATCAAGGATCTCAATTGCATCGAACTGCAGAGTTACGTTCTGAACACCGGTTGAAAGATATTGATTCTGCCATGCACCAGCAATAAAATTCCAATTCCAACCTGACTCCTTATGAAGATCACCACCGATCTCATAATTTCCCGATTGATTCACATCAATCTCAACATCAACCTTCACATACTCGGGAGCAGTCGATGGATACAGATAATCCGAAAATATCCCAGTGAAATTCGCTGGGCTCGCAGCAAGTTCAGTTAATTGATATGCATCGGTCTCATAATCACGTAAGAAATCAATATTCATCCAATTCTCATCCATCAGGTCAAATTCTGCCATATAGGGACCATTATATCCTGAGGATTTGATCATCGCGGTATCAAATGAAAAGACAACCGTCGTCTCGTTCTCATCCGTTATCTCAAGTTCTTCCTCACTTGAGGTCAGCCAGAACCATTCCTCCCAACCTGGGTGTTGAATGACCTTGTGAAGCATGCCATGCAAACGATAGGTGCCCGTCTCTGATGCAACAATTTTCAGTGTGACATTAAGCATTGATCCATCAGTGCTGAGATTATCGTATAATGGTGAATCATCACTGAAACGAACGGCAGCTTGTTCAAATTCATCGGTTGTGTACGAATTATCGAGATCAACATTAAGATATCCAAGTTCACTGGCACTGTTTATATCTCGTAGCCATAGATTAACGCCATATGTTCCTTCTCGGCCACTTTTTCGTATCTCTGTCCCACTGAGATCTAGTGTCACATTCACGATGCCTTCTTCCCCATTTTCTATTTGACATTCTTTATGAGCCCATGTTATCCAATACCAGCTCCAAGTTATCTCATCCTCTTGATATAGCTCACCATTGATCTCATAATGACCTGATGCATTGAACTCTATTGGAATCGTCAATCGTAAATAATCATAATATCCATCACCATCAGCATCCACACCTTCATCAGAACAAGTCCCAACAAACACTGCTTCAGGCATTGAAAAATCAGTAAAGGAATGAGAATCCGTATCGTACTCATTGCCACCCAACCAACTCCAGGATGGTTCAGTCTTTTGAAGATCAATAAATACATTATACGGTCCATTATAACCAGAACTATAAATCGCGCTTCCAGAGAAGGTTATATTGACGATATTTGTCCCATTATCTAGATGTGTTTGGTTCCAACAATTATCTATCCACCAATGACCCTCAGCATGAGAACTGTGAAGATTTCCATTAACTTGGTACATACCTGCTTGGCCATCGGTCACATTAACGCGGACCCCTATACAGAGGTCACCAGTTGAGGATCCGTAGTCTATGATATTTTCGACAAATGCAGATGGTTTTGTAAACTGATCATAATTATAGTTTAATTCATCATTTGGATCATAAACGGACATCCATTCTTCCCATCCAGATTCTGTAACTCTGTGAAGATTGAGATTGAGTTTCCAGGGGCCATTTTGATTACTTCCATATATCTCCATACCTTCAAATCGAATGGGGACTGAAATCGAGGTATTAACATTTGTATTGTTCACTTCAATTGTCTCAGATCGATTCCATGCGACATGATGCCACTCAATCCATCCTCCTTGATCTGTTTCGCTATGAAGATTCGCGTGAACACTGTAATTTCCAAATACTGATGAATTGATACTAACATTGACAATAAGCGCATCATAATTGTCTACGGTGCCAATCGTATAATTCGTTATTTCTTCGCCAGTATCAAAGAAAACATCAGGTGTACAAAAATCAGTATAATTATAATTTATGGTATATTCGTAATTATCAAGTTCATTCCAATCACCTGCGGGATACAAACCAACCCATACCTTGTAAGGACCAGGCCGACCGCTGTTCCTAATTTGATCTCCTTCAAGATTGATATATACCCAATTATCACCAACATCAAGATATTCCTCAGTTTCATTGCCTGTAATCCACCACCAATATTGATCATTCAATCCAGCTTGAACGCGATAATTACCAGCCTGACCGCTTGTTATATTCACAGTTATATTAAGCAATATACCACTATAATCATCCTGATTTCCCATTGCCGAATCGGTGACTGCATCAATAGCACTACCAGAGGTAATCCCAAATCCACGCCATGCTTGCACCTCGGTCTCTGATGGGTCTGTTGCTTTGAATCGAAGGTCGAACCAGTCACCATAGTCTAAAATAGTAGAAGGAATCGTGAAATTAAAGGTCCCGTTACCACTTTCATCATTTGTAAAAGATCCACTGTCTAGAACATGTTCTCCCATCCAATCCCAGTAGAGAATACTCCATTGATATGTTCCCCCTACCACCTCAGTCTGGTTGCTAATATACTCCAATTGATATGTTCCTTGACCGGTGCTCCCCGGTCGATAATTTTGCCTGTTCAGATCGAAATCAAGGGATATAGAGCTGATTTGAACATCCCATGCATCACCACGTGCAACCGTCTGCTGTGTTTCGTTGTATACACACATCATAAAATTATATCTGCCATTTGAAAACGATGATGTATTAATTATGTAATTATATGAACCTTGACTATCAGTGACATTCGAGTATGAGGTAACAAATTCCTGGATGCTGAAATCCTCAATCTCTCGTTGACGATACACCTCAAGAGTAGTATTTGAATAGGGCATAGATTGTGCTGTTATGTTGATATATATTGGTTGACCTGATGCATATTGCCAGCTGTCCATCATCCAATCAAGCCAGGTACATTCATGCCAGTACGGAAGCAGCGTGATATTCCTATCGATTGTCTCATTTTCATCTGATGAACCAATATTGATGTATTCCCAATGATCCTCATAATTAGAACCACTTGAGCACCATACATTTAACTCGTATTGACCAGGTTGAGCATTGATTGAAAATGTTCCATTATCATCGCTATTGGTTGAATTCTCTGAATAGGTATTTAGGTTCATCAATCTCACCTCAACTGGGCGACCTTGACCATAAACATCAGTAACGTTTCCAGTTATAAGGCAGCTCTCTGGAAGAGGACGTTCGAAATCTGAATAATAATATTTATCAGTCATTGTAAAAGCTTCATCAAGGTTCCCTTCTGTGTAACTTCGTGCTCTAACATTCACCCATAATGACGCATTTGTCCCTTTCTGATAGATAAGTGATCCATCAAAACTGATGTTATATGTCTGGGAACCGGCATCCATAAACGTTGCATCCTTTCGTACATGGGCAATAAATGGATCACCGTTATAGTTGAAATCAGCGAGACCAATATCCGCTTCAATCTCATAATTTCCTGTATCACCAACATATACATCTACAGAGAGAACAAAATAATCATAGAGGTCGTTATCATCTTCATCAACGCCACTGTCAGCAATACCACCTGTAAAATACAAGGGCGGGCTGGTAAAATCAGTGAAAACATACGATTGAGTTGTCTTATCAATAGAATCAATCCATACATACGTGTCATTCTGTTCATAGAAAAGGTTGATGACGACGCGATACGGTCCATCTTTATGTTTCTTGTTTATCTCTTTACCATCAAAGGACAATTCTACAAGTTTTGTCCCAGATTGATAATTGGCATCATGATCATCCTGGGCAAGAATCGTCCCTGATTGACTCTTTAATGTACCTGTCACCCTGAAACCTCCGTTCTGTGATGTATTGAATTTGAATTTTGTCAAAAGAAAATCGTAGTCAGTGTCCCCATCTGCATCTAGTGGTGTTTCAACGTAATATGAGGAGTAAATCTCAGCGAATAGGTCATCGTCCGATGATGTTGCTAGGAGATAGACATCCTCAGTAAATGTTGTATCGTTCTCATTGGAATCACTATCCATGTTTATGGTGACGGTTGAGGAGTTTAATCCATTGACCGTGATATATTCGTCTGTTGCATCAATAAAAGTGAAATTGGTTGGTGCAATCAATGTGTAATTAATGACAAAAGCAGGGTTATCATAATATGCATCAAGATCGAAAGAATGAATATCTGCCGAGGCATCAATAGATCCTGAAAAACCAATAGTCCCATTAATATAGACAGTTATCGGGTTTGAAGAATCAATAGAAGAATTAACTTCAATCCCCTCTATCTCAATCGTAGGTTGTTGAATATTCATCCGAATATCATCAATACAATTAGTAAATGGAATACCCGCGAAAATGTATTGTTCCTCAAAATGTTCCATCCCACCCATCGAGGTGTTTATATCCTCACAAAGGGTTTCAATCTCTAAAGCTGAGATTGTTCCACTTATATCTTCATCTATAAGCGTACGAAGGACCTTTGCATTTGCTTCAACGGTCCGAACCATCTGAATGTTACCATTTTCCCAATCAGTCATTGAAAGAGAGATACTAATCTCATCCGGAACTGCTTCAGAGAGAACAATATCCACAACCTTTGATTCACTATCATTGACGATCACATCAACAATCTCATTTGAATAACCCCCAATCCCAATTGGCGGTGCATCCATCTGTTCTCCAATCATTCTAGCAACAGTAACCAATTTGAATTGACCCGGATATGTTGAAATATTGAAAAAGCCGAGATCATTTGTCATCGGCATTTCCTCTTTCATTCCCTGATCCGGATGAAGAGGGTCAATAAGCATTACTTCAACATATTGTAACGCAGATCCATCGGAAGTGACACTACCATTGATCCATGCATTAGTATCAGGGATCTCTTCAATTTGAACATATAACGGAGGATCAGTTACCGAACCTTCGAGATTATATTCTGTACAATTCATGAAATATCCATCCTTTTGAACACATAGCTCAAGTTCCCCATTTATTACATGCATCTCAAAATTTCCGTTTTCATCCGATTGTGTTTGATTAAAATAATAATCTGGTCCTTCGACCATTATCGATGCTTCTTCTATTCCTACACCGGTCTCATTTACTACTTGGCCCATGATCATCGCAGTTGTTTCCCAAATCTTTTCGATATAAGCACCATCAACTTCCCATTGACAGTTCATATCATCGATAAGCCACCACACACCCTCCTGATGATTAAATGACATATAACCCTCAGCATCTATACTTATCATTACCTGATCATTTCCATAATAAGCTGCAGTCATATTTGGTTGAAAGACCATTTCAAAGTGTCCTTCTTCATCTGTTATAGTCATTCCTAAGACATCATCAGGATTTCCGTTAGTAAAAATCGTAATATTTGCATTAGAAACTGGATAATCCGGTGTAAAATCCTGGTAAACAAAACCAAAAACAGTGATGTTTACTGTTTCTGTATCTGGTGGATCACCACCAACATCAAAAGTAAAATTCAACCAACACACATCACCCTCATCCAGATCAACATCCGGACCAAAATCTGAAAAACCATCACCAAACACCTCCGAACTATAATGACCACAAGACACATTACCATCAAACAAAAACCAACCAGTCTCATTCGTAACAACAAAATAATCCATAGACCCATTCAAATAAACCGTCAAACCACCCAAACCAAAACCACTATCATTCTTCACAAAACCCATAACCGACCCATTACAACCACCAGGACCACCATCAGACAACACAATATCCAAACAAACACTATCATTCTCATTAAAGAACCGATAACTCACATTATCCATATAACCCGATTTATTTGCGCGAACTTCAAAATCACCACTAAAAACCATAAACTCAAAATAACCAGACTCATTGGTAAAAGAAGAATTACACCAATTCTCACTCATATTACAAGCAGACACATTCACACCACTCAATGGATTACCACTTGTATCATTCACAAAACCACACACCGTCGTATTCACAAACAAACCACCAGGACCCGGAGGAGGACCAAAATCATGAACAGAAATCAATCTGAAAGCAATCTGAGAATCATTATCTAGAAGGCCGCCATTTATTTCACTAATGTTTATGATGTGACCACTATTAACTTGTAAAATGGACATGTCACCAGGTACACTTGCATTACTTGTGATCTCCGAATAACTCAAATTGAACACACCCCAATATTCACCATCATTAGGTGTATTGCTCCCCCAGAGACCTGATTGGTTATCAGTAACGAAGAATGTTATCCATTCACTGGTATTTTCATTTACTGCGATAAGTGAAAAGGGAGGATCATCATCTCCCGTAACATTATCAACAGTTATATTTACAAAAACAGTATCATTTATATCAAAATCAATTTCCGGTACAAGTGACCCATCATAGAAATAGGTTGTTATAACATCGTTACCTTCTGCAATTGTTATTGGCACCATCATGATAATTGATGTTGCAAACAATGTGAAGATAATATAACTGCTCATCAATTTCTTTTTCATGTTATTTGAGAGTATTTCTGTTTTAGAATGCATCTTTTTTTCACCTTCCTCCTAGTTTTTTCTCCTTTTTTGATAAAGTAATATAATGAGAACAAGAACAGCGATTGCTACAATCAAGCCTATTGAGAGAATCATCATCGTGTTGTTGTTTTCATCTACTGGTATTGGTTCCTGATAAACATCCACCTGTTGAGTGGTAGTATAAAATGTATAATCCCATGTTCCATCACCATCATCATCGATGAGATAGATATCATCTTCTTGTGATTCTACATTTGTTTCAATACCCGTTTTGTTACTGTAATATGAATCAAATACACCATTTTGTGTGGTATCTATAAGATACCCTAAATCCCCTGCATATATCGAATCAATGAGGACCCGTAATGACTCAGATGGGGACTGTGTCTCATTATCACTTGTTCTAACAGTTATGGTGAACACTCCAGGATTCATCCAGATATGTTTAAATGAAAAGCTGGTAGCATTGGGCAATAAAACACTTTGCTCTATCGTAGCATCGTCCCAATCAACAATATACTGAAGGTCATCATCGTCAAGATCAATTCCAATTATATCATATGTATACTCTGTTCCAACTGATCCAGTAACAGGACCCATAACACTCGGTGCCTCTGGTGGTGTATTTGCTTTTAAAACGGTGACATGAACTGTTTCTTTCGATGTTAAACCATAATTATCTTTCACGGTGAGTGTTACTGTATAGTCACCACGGTTCGTATAGGTATGAGATACAGTTTTTCCTTCTAATTGTGTTGTATCACCAAAATCCCAGTTGTACTGTTCTATGATTCCATCTGGATCCGAACTTGTTGAAGCATCAAAATGGAAATATTCATTGATGTATCCTTGATAGATGTCAACAGTGATAACCGCGACTGGTGGTAGGTTTTTAAATGTCGAATGCCCGCCTCCACCACCGGTTGAACCCCCATTTGATGGTTGTTGAGGCTCTGATTCTGTGATAAATGACCATATAGGCCCAGGCGTTGTATGGTTCCATGGTGCTGCATCGTGGGCTTCTATTTGCCAGTAATATACTTGGCCATAATCCAAACTGTCTATCTGAAATGATTTCTCTGATGATGAGCCTATATATTTTACTGGAGGGGTAATTGTATCAACATAGATGTCATATGTAAGTGCATCATCTTCAGGATCAGAACAATCCCATGTTAGGGTTACGGATGTATCAGTAGGGCCTGATGTTTGAAGCGGGTTTGGAGTATTTGGTAGATATGGGGCATAGTTTGTTTGATAACAAAGTGGACATGGATCGTAATTACCTCCGCCAGATATGAAATAATATGTATCACCGACCCCATTTTCATCTATATCACCACCAGAGTAATCTGACCAATAATTTCCGCAAAGATATGGGCCACCAAGAATATTTGTATCTTGTGATATGTCTACACACCAGGTATTTACACCCTTGTCATAAGCATTCTTTGAGCTATCCAGATGATTGTTATAGATAATGTTGTCATTTGAATTTCTGAGATCAAGTCCATGGAGTTTGCAGGATGTAATTGTATTATAATTGACTATGTTGTTATATGCGTTCCAAAAACATATTCCCACAATCTCTTCAGATATATCGTTACCTTTAACAATGTTATTCTCAGAATTTTCTAAAAATAATCCATAAATATCATTGTCAAATATGATAGAATCTTGAATGCTATTCGATGTTGCTGATTCTAGATAGATGCCATAATAATTGTCCGTAACAGTTAGTGATTCGATACTGTTTCCTGAAGCGTTTTTATAAACCAGTAAACCAAAATTATCATTGTTTTGAAGTGTACAATCCTCTATTATGTTTCCATTCGAAACAATTCTTATGGCTGCTTTGTTACCACCAGACCCGCAATGTGTTATCTTGAAGTTTTCAATAATTATGCCATCAGTTCTAAGTTCAATACCGTAATATGATCCATCTGCGTTAATCTCGACCAAGACTTTTGCACTTTTTGATTCGTATAGAAGAAACGATTAAGTAACAACATCATTTTCATCCTGATGGATGGGATGAATAGATGTTCTTTACAAAAGATATAAACCTCTTCGGAAAGAGGTTAGATGTTTTTAGAACATGTTTTTCAAAACCGCAATGGACTCATTTCAAAACATATCTTCATGGCCTTCTTCTCGGTGAGAAAGGCGAGAAAAACATTGAAGATATTGCATCTAATGTTCTAGATGGAAAACATCAGAGTTCTCTGAATAGATTTTTAACGAGACGTAAATGGGATATTAGAAAGTTGAATGTTCTTCGGTTAAAGGAAAACATAGAGAGTCGGAAGGGTGGTGTTCTCGCTCTTGATGATATGCTTATTGAAAAATCTGGGAAACATATAGATGGTGTTGGGTATCTGAAAGATCACTGTACAGGAGATACAGTGCTTTGTCATGATATTGTTTCAACATTTTATCGGAATGGAAAGCAACATATTCCTTTATATTTTCAACCGTATTTTAAAAAAGATGTTGTTGATCAGTTGGATATTTGGTTTAAAACAAAGATTCAGATCGCAGTAGATCTGCTTCGTTTGTCATTGGCCTGGGTTGAACCTGAAGCTATTGTTTTTGATTCTTGGTATATGGCAAAGGAAATCCTTGATTTCATTAACAGTAGAGGTCTTACCTGGGTTTCAAAGACAAAAAGCAACCGGCTTATTCTCGTAGATGAGAAATGGGTTTCATTGAAATTGTATGCTAAACATCTTTCAAAAAAAAGTTTCACCCGTATTGACAAAATGGTAGATGAGAAAAGGTACAAATGGATTTTTGAAACAACGGTGACAATGAAAAATGTTGGCCAAGTAAAACTTGTAATTTTAAGGGTACGCAAGAATAGTAAATCGTTTAGTTTTCTTGCATCAAACAACGCAAAGTTAGATGGTTTGCAGATACTAACATATTATAAGAAACGTTGGGATATTGAAGTATTTCATAGGGATTGCAAACAGCATTTGGGAATTGGTGAGTATCAAGCAAGAAAACTTGACGCTGTAGTTATACACCTACACCTCGTTTTCCTTGCTTATACCCTCCTAAAAAATGCATGGGGCAATCCCTCTCTTCAAAAAGTACTGAGTGGGATTAAGGCTATTGGATCTGCTTGTAAGAAATTAAAACGATGGGTATTTGATCAGTTATCAAGACAAATGAAAAATCAACTTACTATCAAGAATGGTTGAAAACTGCAAAAGTTTTG
>CAYPIF010000041.1:0-11884 GCA_964410735.1 uncultured Thermoplasmatales archaeon | reverse complement strand
TCTACCACCAGGCACCACGTGTTTGATAGAGCTCGATGAACCGTTCAATACTTCTATCATATGTTTTTTCAATATCATTAGGAAAATAGCATGCTGGTAGCTCCCCCATTTTTCGATGATAATGAATGCATTCACAACAGATACCCTTTTTATTACAGGGATAGGTACAGTTGCAATATTGTTCTTTGTTCACATCTGATCTACATTCCATGGGTCTCACGTTGTTTCCTTTTTTCTTTTTGCCATATAGAGAAATTCATCTTCCTTAAGTACTGGTACGCCTTGTTTCATGGCCTTATCATATTTTGATCCAGGTTTTTCACCGACTACAACATAATCAACATTTTTCCCAACAGAGGAAACAACTGTTCCCCCTTGTTCTTTTACGATATCTCCTGCTTCTGGTCTGGACAGGTGTTGTAAACTGCCTGTGAAAACGAATTTTTTACCGGAGAGCGGGAGATCCGATGCTGGTTCTTTCTGCTTTGTCCTAATCCCAATATCTTTCAGACGTCGGATCAGATTCATATTCTCATCCGTAGCAAAGAACGTTGCAATGGATTCGGCAGATTTATCCCCAACACCATCGATTTCTTTTAGTTCATCAGGAGTTGCTTGTGCAAGTGCATCAAGAGAGGGATACTTTGATGCTAACACCTGAGCAGTATATTTACCAACATGGCGGATACCCAGTGCATAGATAAGTCTGGAAAGATCCTGTTGTTTACTTTTCTCAATGGATTCCAGGAGGTTCTGTGCAGATTTTTCCTTGAACCCTTCAAGACGAAGTATATCTTCTCTACCCAGTTGATAGAGATCTGCAACATCAGTGACAAGATCTGCATCCAGGAGTTTATCGATAGTCGATTCACCAAGGTTATCAATGTCCATCGCATCTCTACTCGCATAATATTTCAACCGCCATTTTGACCGAGCAGGGCACATCGCATTAGGACAGCGGATAGCGACTTCACCCTCAACATGTTTCACTGGTGTATTACAAACAGGGCAGGTCTCGGGAATGTATTTTTCTTGTTCGTCCCCCGTTCTTTGCTCCTTGATACTTTTTACAACCTGAGGAATGACATCACCGCTTCTCTCAACAAGTACCAGATCCCCTATTCGTATATCCTTGCGTCTGATCTCATCAAAGTTGTGTAACGTCGCCCGTGATACCGTCACCCCACCAACATCCACGGGTTTAAGGATTGCCACTGGTGTGAGTGCACCAGTTCGTCCCACTTGTACATCAATGTTCTCAATACGTGTTGTTGCTTGTTGCGCTGCGAACTTATATGATATGGCCCACCGTGGGTTTTTGGTCGTTGAACCAAGTATCTTTTGTTTTTCGACTGAGTTAACCTTGAGAACAGCTCCATCGATGTCGTAATCAAGACCATCTCGTTCTTTTTCGAGGTCTTTACAATACTCTATTGCCTCTTCGATGTTGCTGACCTTTTTCGATAACGGGTTGATCTTAAATCCTGCCTCCTTCAATAATCGGAGAGAGTCCCAATGGGTTGATGGTTCCTCATCACTATAAGAGATAAGATAAACGAAGATGTCAAGGGGTCGATCGGCTACGATCTTTGGATTAAGCTGACGGATGGAGCCTGCAGCAGCGTTCCGTGGGTTGGCAAACGGCGGGATGCCTTTATCCATCAGCTCCGTATTATATTTTTTAAAACCAGATCTGGTCATGAATACTTCTCCTCTGACCTCCACGTTTTGTAATGTTTCTGATCTGAGTTTTAATGGGATGCTATGGATCGTTCGCAGGTTTTGAGTGATGTCATCTCCTTTGATACCATCACCACGTGTTGCTCCCCGGATAAACACACCGTTCTCATACCATAAAGCGATCCCTGCTCCGTCGATCTTAGGTTCAACAACATAGGATACATCTTCCACGGTTTTCTTCACTCGTTTATCAAAATCCCGTAGCTCATCAGGTGAATAGGTGTTTGCTAGGGAAAGCATTGGTATCTTATGAGCAACGGTTTCAAATCCCTCGGAGATCTGTCCACCAACCCGCTGTGTCGGGGAATCAACAGTGATGAGCTCTGGGAACTGTTTTTCCAATTCCTCAAGTCGTTTAAGCAATACATCAAACTCATAATCGGAGATAACTGGATTATTTTCAACATAATATTGATAATTATGATGGTTTATCTCCTCTCGAAGTTTTTCAATCTCTTTTTGAGCCTTTTTTTTATCCATGTTTCCCCCTTGCTTCCTTGAAAAACGTTTGTATCTTTTGAACGTCAAAGGTGTTTATCACATCATCTATTTCTAACCATCCTCTTCGAGCGGTGGCAACCCCGAATATCATATTATCTAAATGTTGTAGTGCATGGGCATCGGAGCCTATGATGAACTGCACACCAAGTTCTTTGCCTCGTTTCACCATGATATCATTTAGGTCAAGTCTATCTGGAAAGGAATTGATCTCAAGGGCTGTATGTGTCTGCACTGCTTGTTCAAAGATCTTTTCCATATCCAGGTCAAAACCTTCACGATATCCTATCATACGGCAGGTTGGATGCGCAAGGAAGGTGACAAAAGGATTGTTCATGCCCGCTAGAATTCGTTCTGTTGCTTGTTCCCGGTCCATTTTGAACCCAGTATGAATACCGATGGCAACATAATCAAAGAGTTTTAATATCTCATCAGGGTAATCAAGACTTCCATCTGTTTTTATGTCACATTCTGTGCCGCAGAACACCTTTATTTTTGATTCCTTATTGATTTGCTCAATTTCTTTTTTCTTGACCTTAATTGCTTCGATGTTGAGACCTTGAGCGATCTTCAATGATTGTGAGTGATCAGCGATGCCGACATATGCGTACTTTCGTTGAGCAGTTGCTTCAGCTATCTCTTTGATACTATTACTACCATCGCTATATGCTGAATGAACATGGAGGTCACCTTGGATCTCATCTAGAGTAATAAGGGTGGGGAGTGTGTTGTTTTTTGCTGCGTCTATCTCCCCTCTGTTCTCCCGTAATTCCGGTGGTATATAGGATAGACCAACTTTTTTGTAGACCTCTGCCTCTGTTCTTCCAGCGATCAATGTATCCGTCTCCTTGTCAAAGATACCGTATTCATTGAGTTTGAACCCGTTTCTTAACGCGAGGCCTCGTAACGTGACATTATGTTCCTTGGAACCAGTGAAATACTGAAGTGCTGCACCATAGCTTTTTTCTGAGACCACACGGAGGTCCACCTGTATATCATCCTGTAGAAGAACACTTGTCTTAGTTTTCCCCTGTAATAAAACCCGTTTGACAGAGGGATAATTTATAAAATGCTGCATCACCGGATCGGGATCCTCTGAAGCGGCAAGGATGTCAATATCACCTATGGTCTCTTTCATCCTTCGAAGGCTCCCTGCAAGATTTGCTTGTTGGACCTTCTTGCACTTGTGCATGTAAGAAAGATAGCCGGTTCCATCTGTGTATGCTTGATGAAGAAGACTCCGTCCACTTGTTCTCTCCTTCAGCTTTAACCCTCTAAGGATATTACGTTCGGTTATCTCACCGAACCCATCGAGCTCTCGAAGTCTTCCTTGCTCACAAGCCTCTTCAAGTTTCTCAATAGTGTCAATATGAAGTGTGTGATACAGGGTTGAAACCTTTTTTGGCCCTAGAGTGGGTATCTGCAAAAGTTCAAGGACACTGAGAGGTATCTCCTTTTTCAGTTCCTCAAAATACTCAAGTTTTCCAGTGTTTACATATTCTGTGATCTTTTTTGCGATGGCCTCACCGATCCCTGAAAGCGCTTTTAATCGTTGTTCTTTGACAAGAACTGGTATCTCCTCCTCCGAATCAAGGATGGTCTGAGCTGCAAGACGATATGCACGTATCTTAAAAAAATTCTCCCCTTTGATATCAAGGAGATCTGCAATGGTGTTTAACAGATTGGAGATCTCAGCATTATTCATTGTTGTTCATCATCCTTTTTATCTATATGGATAACAACTTTCACTGTATTCCCATCAGAGACACCAAGTGTGTTACGCAGATTGACGGGGGCGATAAATTCTAGTATCGATGAATAATGGCCACGTAAGGGAAGAACAAGGACACAGGATACATCATTGATGGTTGCATGAAAGCAGCTTACTGCACCAAAGGAGCGATGTGATGTTTCAAAGGGGTCAATGGTAATACCCTCATACTTCTTAACGAGACGTATCTTGTTCTTATCGATATGATCGATCGATACGTTAAAAGTACCTGGATATGGTCTGAAGCCAAAATTTTGAGTGAATTGATTCACATAGCCTTCTTGTGAGGTATAGTACGTTCCCTCCCTCATCCCTGAGACCGTGGTCCCTGTGAAATAGATACGTTGAGGTAGTTCAAAGATATGTTTGTATTCAAGATACTCATCCTTGAGGATATCTGAACCTTTCTCTGTTATATGGATCAATTGTTTTTTCACACCCATCTCTCTACCTATAAGACCTTCCGTATCCATCTCGAGAAGATACCGAGATGCGGTCTGCTGGCTGATATTGACCTGTTCAGCAAGCTCAGCGGATGATAACTCCACTCGATTATTTCTTGCACCAAGCAATGCAAGTTCCTTTAAGATCTGTAAGAGATAAGGTTTGATCCCCATGTTCTGCATTGTTTTTCTACCACCTGTTATCACATAATTGCGGATATTAGGATTACATAATCCTTGTGATTGGTTGTGATATGGTTCAGCTCATAAAAAATCTTTTCAATGGGGGATTTCATCTACCAACACGTTAATCTACTTGAGTTTCTTATCCCACCCCTATTCCCATGTTCAATGATATACCTGTTATAGATAGAGCTAATGCGCTTCTTGAACGTTGTTTCAAAAAGGCAAGCAAAAAGACTATTGCAGATAAAGACCCATTCTATCGGAAGAAAAAAACAGTTATTGCTCGTACAGAATCCTTTGCAACCACTCTTACCGGTGTCCTTGAGTCATATGTAAAGAAATTCCCATCTATTGATAATCTACCCTTGTTCTATCAGGAACTGATACGGATAAAGATCAATACTGATTCGTTAAAAAAATCACTTGGTGCGGTTAACTGGGCTCAAACGACCTGTCAACAGGTGTATAATGGCCAATTGAAACAGTTGCGGAGGATCCGGCAGATCGATCCTTTACTTTTGAAACAAAAGGAAATCTATGGGCGACTTTCTAGTATCGTCAAACAAGTTGATGGTCATCTGCAGAACCTTGCTGATGCACGGGAAATGTTCAAAACATTTCCAGATATCCAGGACATCCCAACGGTGGTCATTGCCGGTTACCCAAATGTTGGAAAATCATCCTTGATCCAACAGCTCTCAAAAGCCAAACCGGTAATCGCACAGTACCCCTTTACGACAAAGGAGATCTATGTTGGTCATCTTTCACGTCAGAAAGGATTTCATATGGAGACCTTTCAACTGTTGGATACACCAGGACTTTTTGACCGTCCGTTGGAAAAAAGAAATGCCATTGAACAATTGGCTATTGCTGCCCTTGAACATCTTGCACATATCATTATCTTCATTTTTGACCCGACGGAGACCTGTGGATATTCCTTATCAGATCAGCAACATCTTCTTGACCATATGAAAAAAACGTTTAAACATGCGACCTTTGTCATTGTTGAGAACAAAAAGGATATGATCCAATCCGACACTGAGTTTATTAAGATCTCCTGTAAAGATGGCGAAGGTATCGATGAGTTAAAGCAGTTTCTTTTTTCACTGTATCCTACTGATAATGAGGAACCGTAGTACTCTATGCTATCTGTTTCTTTTTGTATTTTCTAAAGATCAATATGGATACGATGAAAAGAACTATGAGCAATACCGCAAAGATGATTAATTCCATAACCGGGAAGACCGATACATAGACGGTTTTAACATTTGAGATATGCTCTGTGCCTTGAGTATCAATAGCCTTTATGTAAAAACTGTAATACCCTGTTCCTTCATCTGGTTTGAACGTCCAGCTTGATGATCCATTGGTAAGGTTCCCACCATACTGTGTGAAAGAGGTATCCACTGTCTCATTTGTTGAATAACTATACCAGAGTTGCACAACGGATATCTGGCTTAGGTTGAATGTGACCCGTATCGTATATTCATTGGACCATTTGAAACTATCAAGATCAGTGAGATCGGGGTCATAGATGTTTGTCTCTTGGATGTTCTTCACCAGTTTCAATGTGTCCGTGGTTGAAGGTGTCTCATATATATTTCCAAGGACATCTATTACCTTGAAATAGATGGAATAGGTCTCATCCTCGATCATTGTGTCCCACTGAGTTCTTGTAAGATTCCATGTTGGCGTATAGGTTGCACTGTTCAGATTCTCAGTATTGATGTCGGTCCATTCGTTTATCCCTTCAAAGTTCATACGATACTGGACCTGTTTGAGTTTATAATCATCTTTGAAGACCACATCGGTGAACTCGGGGATATCCTCGGTTGTGAACTCGTATTCACTTGCAAATGTTGGTTTCGATGGGGGGTTCGGATCAAAGACGAATAACACTTCTCCAGTTGATGGGAATGATTGTTCGTTTCCTGCTTTGTCTGTAGCTATGGTACAAAGCTCATATTCGCCGCCCTTATCCGCAGCGATCTTGAAATCCCATTCATAGGGTGTGGTAGAATCAGTACCAAACAAAGACCACTGGGTCGATGAGGTGAACCGATAATATAAGGTAACATCTTGAACACCACTGCCTGTATCAGATGCTGTTGCGACGATAAGGACAGGTGAATCATTACAATAGGTTGGGATGTCCGCCTCATTTGTGATAGTTGATGTTGGATCAGTTTCATCAATTGTGAGGGTGAACCAGTCAGAAGTGTTCTTGTTTCCTCCCATATCGCTAATAGTGAATTGTATCTTGTTGACATCCTCAATGTCATCAGCAAAACTAAGATCAGATATATCTGCGGTGATGGTGACATTAAGTTTTATTCCGTTTGTACCGGTGCATGATGCATCAGCAGTATATGTCTTGGTACCAGATTGATCAACGTATTCGATGGTATATTGGGCGGATGAGACATTGATACCTGTTGTATTGGTCTCAACTCCGATATCCTTTGCTTTGATGGTACAGGTGGGTGTTGGGGAGGTGATGTACTGTGATGTTGGGGTAAATGAGGAATTATAGAATATTGGTTTTGCCGTATCAATATATGGTACATCCTCGAAGATTAACCAATTCGAAAAGTTCTCATATCCATCTAGATCCTTGATGGAGAATCTAATATATTCAAATCGTTCAACATCCTGAATCGAATCTTGTTCTGAGAGATTGACATGGATGGTCTCCCGGGCCTTTGAACCATTGACACCGGTACAGTTGGCTGGTAACCAGTCACTTATCTGCTGACCAGATGTGTTCACGTATTGCACTTTGAATTTTGCTGAGGTATTCCAAATACCCTTATCATCGTTCTCAACTTGAATACTACAATTGCTTGGTGGATTTCCAGGGGCTTCAAAGGTGTCTTCATAGAATTTGGTTATGGAGATATTTTCCTCATCTGTATATGAGATTGACCATTCATGAAGTATTGCTTTCCCATTTGTATTAGAATGAAACTCTGCTTTTAATCGGATGGTCTCTTCAGAACGTATCTCTGAACTGGAAAGTGATGCACCATCCTCAATATCTGACATAATCACTTGATCTGACTCATCAAGGATACTGAATTTGATATACCCATTGGATGTCTCGGTTGCTGCCAGAAAACGGTTCCAAGTGTAGTTCTCATCATCAGGTAAACAGATCGGTCTTGAGATGATACTACCGGTGATCTGTTCATTTTCTGGAAGTTGAAGTTCTCCAACACATTCCAACATCCCATTCTCTGATGTGATATATACCAAACCATCGACAACGATCGGTGATGAGAGGATTGGTGATCGGGCATTGGTCGTCATCGTCCAATAGATAGAACCATCTGTTGCATCAATAGCATGAAGTTCCCCATCAGGAGTTCCTATGTAGAGGATTCCTTGTGCATAGGCAGGGGATGATTGAAGATACATATAAGACAAAAGACCTTTCTTGTAGACCTGTTTCTCCCACAACTGTTCTCCTGAAAAATCGTAGGCTTCAAGGTATCCATCAGGTGAAGCGACGAAAACGGTGTCATCAGCAACAGCTGGTGTGTTATATGCTGCAAAGGAATACAAATCTGAAGTGATGTCGCCGATAGTACGATTCCACATAATGCTGCCATTGTTGAGGTTTAATGCAACCAGTTGTGTTTGTGCAGTAAAGGAGAGTTGGCCTTGAATCTTTGATACAGCAAAAACAATATCATCATAGATCACAGGGGATGCATAGCCAATAGGTCCAATAGTTGCTTCCCATAGCGTTGCTCCGTTCTTGTTCAATGCAATCAGGCTTGGTCCTTCAAGGTTCTCACATCCTGCAATGATGATATCATCTGTTACCGCCGGGGATGAAAAACTCGCGGCAGGAAGATCGTACGTCCAGATCTCGCGACCAGTATCAGAAAGACAAATAACTTTATTATTACCATTTGAAAAGTTGAAGAGGTCCCATACGGAACTTTTTAATGATGTATCACCACTCCAAGTGGTTAGATAAATTCTCTCGTTATTTACAACCGGGGATGATTCATAGCAGATATATGGATTATTACTATCAACATCCTCATATTCAAACATCCATTCAATTCCAAGGGTTGAAGTATCAAAGCCAAATACTATGTTCTTCACGTCACCTGCATTTGAGGCTGAAGCCGTAGCAACAACGATTGTATCTTTCCCAGTTGCAGCTGGAGATGTCTTAACTTCAAAGGGTAAGGTTGTTGTTTCTTTAAGCTTGATATTTGGTTTTGTCCACCCGATATTCTCAAGGGCATTGTACGCTAATATTTTCTTTCCTTCATCTGAAGCGATGTAGAGCACGCCATCTTGAACGATTGGATTTCGAAGTTGTCCACCAAGCCGATCCATGGTGTACCATGCGAGATTTTTATCATCTTCACCAGGCCCAAGACCTGGTGTGTTTCGCGTATTGTTCGGGTTTTGACCAAACATCGGCCAGTTATTAATCGACGGTAAAAGGGTGACCCTGCCATTAGCTATTCTCACATTACAGATATCATCTTGAGGGACACGCAGATCTGTTGAAAATGAATCTTTCCATGTATTATCTGTGGTCTGCCAGCTGAACCCCCAGCTGTACATCTCAGGTGACTTGGACAGGTCAAGTGTTGTCAGATTCGCATGGAGACAGATGCTCATATTGGTCGGAATGGATGAAAGATCGATTGGGCCTTGTGTGAATCCTTCCGAGTTCCCATCCAGGTATTCTTCATCAATAAAGCGAATTGTCCCATTTTTGTCCTGATAGCAGACATGCATCAATATATCTGTTTGTGAAGGTGTGTAATCTTCCCATGTGGCGTATTCCCACTGTGAGATACTGGTTGGAACAACAAGAGGTGACTGGGCTTTTCCTTTTGTTGCGTATCCCTCTCCCTGTACCTTGAGATTGACAAAATCGGTGAAGAGCTTGCAATCATCACCAAATGTTGGTGTGAGAACGACACAGATGTCCACAAATCCAGTACTTTGTATCGGTAGATTCTTTGAGATGGTGAAACTGAGCGAAAGGGTAGTTAGATTGCTTGATTTTGATACAATCTTTTCCCAATATCCAACGGTTCCAAACAACTCCTTCCAAATATAAATGCTCAAATCCTCACAATGTTCAACCTTCCCATACCATTCTCCTTGTATTAAGGAGGTGGTATTGATATCTTGGGTAATTTTGAATCTGAAATGATGCATTCTTTTCCGAGGTAATGCTTCTGCATATTGCTCTAACGGAAAATAGATACCATCCATTTCACCAAGGAGATTATACTCATGCGGTTCTGTTAGCTCTTCCTCACTGTTTTGGATATGTAGATCTACAGGATAGATAATGTTTAGTATAAGTGAGTCAAAATAGTATGCTCTATTTAACGAGGCGCTTGTCCATGTGGAGTAATTATAATTATTCTCCATTGATCCATCAGGGTCAAGAATGATCTTATCCTCGTTTACACAATCAATTAGATTCGTTTCTTCAAAGGTTTCTGTGTAATAAACCCCATCTATTTGATTGACGCCGTTTACGGGGAGGTTCTGTTGTTCTTCTCCTAATGGATGTACCGGTAAAATCGAAAGGAGGATGAATGAAATTAATAATGCAGTCATTTTCTTTGATGACTGGAAGTGATTCATTTAGTTCTCACCTTTTATTCATTTTTATTAATTATATAATATTTATTTAAATATTTTTGGTCTTATTTTAAGCATGTGATGGTAGAAACAGCATCTTAACAGTTCAACCAAGTCTGGATTAACTGTACAGTACCTATACATCACCATGCTCTCCTCTTACAAATATAGTTATCTGATTTAACCTTTATAAATGTAGTCACCAAACACAACATGGTGAGATTTTTGTACCTAATGTATTAACGAATTATCAATTGTATATCCATCACATTGGTGCCAGTAGGCCCGGTCATAAAAGCATCATTCAATCTGTTGAAAAAAGTAAAAGAGTCATTTTCTAAAAGAAACCTATCCAGATCCATATGAATCTGTTCGGCTCGTTTCAAGCTGTACCCATCAGCAAGTGCTCCTGCTGAAGGGCTCATTCCATCAATACCATCTGTCGCAAACGAGGAAAATACGTACTCAGTGTCCTCAATCATTTTAAGGATACTTAACACCATTTCCTGATTCCGACCACCCTTGCCTGATCCCTTGACCCGCAGAGTTGTTTCGCCACCTGCGATACAACAAGTGATCTGTTTCGTATTAAATAGTTCATCTGCCGTATCTACTAGCATGCACCCAACTGATCTTGATTCACCAATAAGCGAAGTTGAGATGATAAATGGGGTGTGCCCCAATTCTTTTGCCTGACTATAAGCCCGTTCACAAGCTATACGATTGCTACCAAGGATAACATTGTCAACCTTTGAGAAGACATCATCATCAGTTGAAGGTGTCTCATCATGTATGCATTTTTTACCATCTGAAAGATAAACCCTTACGGAATCAGGAACATGGTTCCATATATCATATCTTCTAAGTATCGAGACAGCATCATCATAGGTAGTATCATCCCCGCAGGTAGGCCCAGAGGCGATGAACTCAACTGGGTCATTGACAACATCTGAAATAATGAAGGTTACAACCCGGCATCTTACCTCTTTTACTAGATTCCCACCCTTCACAAAGGACAAATGTTTTCGAACAGTATTTATCTCCTCTATTGTCGCACCAGAGCTAAGAAGAAGACCTGTTGTCCTCTGCATATCTTCTAAACTGACAATAGGATGACACAACAATGCTGATCCGCCACCGGATATCACAACAAATACCAGGTCATCCTTGTTGCACTTCTTTAAAAGATCTTCGATTTCCATTGCACCAGATACACTGTTCTCATCTGGGATCGGATGACCTCCTGTGATTGTACGAACCGAAGAATGTGACACTTTTTGAGAGCTATCATTTGTGATAACAACACCGTTTGCTATCTCAACTGAATCGCAGATTGCTTGAGCCATCCCAACACTTGCCTTCCCAAAACCAACAATGTATATATCCTTAAAAACATCAAGATCCAGATCCTCTGAACCAAGAGTGATATTATGATCATGAAACCTCAAAGAAACAATTTTGTAGGGATCAACAGCCTCAATCGCTGATGTAAGGATCCGTAAAACATCCTCTCTCTTCTTTTTCAACGATTCAGTAACACCATTTTCGATAATCTTATTGTGATTTTTGAATAACATCCGAAGTTCAATAACAACGATGATATAAGTTAGTTTCC
>CAYPIF010000040.1:0-16178 GCA_964410735.1 uncultured Thermoplasmatales archaeon | reverse complement strand
ATAGGAAATGGTGTGAGGATAGAGTTCTATTCATCAAGTTGGAGGGATCTGTCATTGTATAGTTGTATAACTTTCTGTTAATCTGACAATATCAAGTTAAAAAAGTTATAAATAACACCCTCCAAATACACGTATGTGTTTATTTTGCATCCCTATTAGGAAACTAATAGGGGTGTAATTAAAAAAAATGTAACCTACTGAGTAGTTATTTTTGTAGAAGGAGAAAAGAAAGGTTTAGCGAGAAAAGAACAGAATTCTCTCCTGTTGGCCTCCTTACCTCTCAGCAGGCCCATCAACGGTACCATGATAAAAATTTTTATTCCATTTCAAATTGAAAAGGGAAAACCTTTTTAATGAGTGTATCTAAATCGCTTACCTGTAATAGTTACATTGGCCGTAGCGTTCCTGCGAATACCTGCCATGCAAGAGCTGATTTTGCAACAAGACTAAGGACGATATACATCTTTTCTCCATACAGATAATCTTGCCATTTGCCGATCTTTTTGTATTGAAGGACCATATTGATAGCAAAGAGATTGAAGAAGATCGCAATTGATATGAATATCGCTATGACAAAATTTGGTACTGATTCAGCTGTTATCAGTGGTATGAATATTACTACCCATGGTACAAATCCTGCGATACATCCAATATTATATGATGTCCAATTTGTTTTTTGGGTCGTCTGATTATGTAACTCCATGACAAGACCCATAAGGTTCATAACAGCAGTTAATGAAAAAAGTGCCAAGAGCGTACCAAAATCATAGATGGTCGTCAGCATGGCAATAATCACTATCATGAGAGATGCGCTGAATGAGTACTCATACCATCGTGCAGGATTAATATGAGATTTGATCTTTTCCTCATACCATGGATTGAAAATGGTTGAAACGAGGAAATGAGCCAGCGCAGAGATAAAGAGAAAACCTGCCACTAAGATGCCGACGCGTACATCAAAGAATGTTTCTGAAACAGGCAGTATAGAATTTGTTGCAGGGTTATATTCAGGGTGCATATATGTCACAGGCAATGTGAAATCATTACTTAGGATAACCATGAGAATCCCTTGAAAAAGATGAAGAAAGCCCATGGCCAAATTGAAGTTCCTTAATTTTGTAAACATACATTTCTGTTTTGAACTCATACTCTCATCAACCTACCATATCTATGAAAAAAGATTCTGCTTGTTGTTTATATAATTTTATAAAAAATCAGCGGAAACGATTATTTTTTTGTAAAGAATGGTTCAATTTCATTTCAATAATTCTGAATTGTAGTTGCAAATCACAGTAAAGGACCAAGATAATACCCTATTGCTAGGACAAGAGCAGAACTAACGGTTATCAAGATGTTATCATCAATAGGACCAAATTCATATCGTTCAACAAACGTAGCCACACCTGCTGCAATAACACCCCAAACAGGAATAGATGGTGTTGCTCGCATAGCAAGGTAATATCCTAACATAATGCAAACCACAAGCATGAATACGTTTCCAGCGTAATGTTTCGTCCGCCTCTTGAACAACGCATTTCGTACAATTCCTGTTACTCCATCTCCAAAGGCCATGAACGCAGGTGGGATGATCGCTAACCATGGTGTGCCTAGTGCCATCCAAAGAACAAACACGGTTAAGGCCCACATGAAACAAAAATTTACATCATTAAGATTATCAGCGGTTTGAAACCAGTACAGTATTTTTCCTCTCTTGTGAGGGATATAGGTGAATATGGTTAGTACAACCCCTGCGAACAAGGGAAGCCAGGGTGTGGAAAAAAGGAAAGGGACAGCAAGGACAACAAGACCTCCTGCCATCATATGGATGATCTTCCTATTGTAGTAAACAGCAACATTTTCTTCTATACCTTTTGATCGCATGTAATGATACGTGTACTTTGTCGCAATTGTAACAGCACAAGCATACACGGTCAATATGAGAAACCAGACAAGCTCCAAAGCAGATATGTTTTCCAACATAATTTATTGCAATCATTATCGTTATTAAAAGGTGTTGAATTATTCAAAAATGGTATAAAATATACCAGGGTTAGAAGTTTAACAACGAATATAATTTATGAGAAATAGAACATCTATTAACAAGTTCACTGGATCTTTCGAGTTGACCAAAGATCCTCATCCATCTGGGAATAGACACTCTCATCTGATATATCCTGAATGATTGCCACCGGCCGGCGCTCATCATACATCATTGTACGTGGGGACCGCTGTGCATCCTGAGAATAGCGAAGAATCACTTCCTTTCGAATCTGCCAATAATGTGTTCTCCATTCACGACCATCATAGAGTGTGGTCTCCTCTCTCTCGGTAGCTAGCATCCCTTCTTCCTCCAATATATAGAAGAGTTGCCTATCCTCCGGATCAAGGACATTATCAATGACCCTGTCATCATACCCAAAGATATCTAGGACAAAACCTGCGTCCCTTCGAGCCTCATCAATATCTATACCTATACGATTAGCTATCGCTCTTGATAAATCATCCAATGTTATGATACTCATAAGAAAACCTCTTCATGCACTTTTACGAGTGATCCTCTCTTTTTACTTATAGTACACTTATCTTGTAAGAACCCCTATATATAGTTTTTGTTTTTTCAGGCAGTATTATTCAATTCAATGCTGTTTTTTCCCCATACGAGAGTTTAAAAACGACAAGATGATAAGAGATAGCAGGACGGCTATGTTGATTATTTACTCGGTAAGGGATGGAAATGGATAAAAAGATACTTGCTCAACAATACCCTGGTGAATGGGTCCTTCTGTTCAATGATGAAATAGTTGACCACAGTGCAAAGGTTGAAGATATCCTTAAAACCTGTGAGGAAAAATATCCTGAAACAAGTTTCCCCAATGATGATATCAAAATCAAAAAGATATTTCATGGTACACCACGTGATAATCTTTTAGATCTATGAGTTTTTAGACGGGAACAACAATCGGGCAGAAAGATGGATAAGATACTCAAGGCGGGACGGTAGGGAAACATGGATTATGAACAACAGAGTCACACAAAGGATTTGGAAAATATTATCGATGATATTGATAAGACGATCAGTGACCTTGAGCAGATTCTCAAGCTTATCGCTCAAAAAGAATCCATAGACTCATACAAGAGTATCTTCTGCACCACCTGTGACAAACCATGCGGACGCTCCAATGCTGAGATTTATAACTGTATGATTCATCGATTGGAACAAACAAAAGATGTCAAAGACCGGTACAACGATGTCGAATATGCAAAGGAATATCTTGAAAAGGACTTGAAATCAATCGTCAATGACCTTAGAAAGAAAAATAAAAATCTAAAGGATTTTTTTGATAAAACCAAAAATAGGATATAATGAAGAAATGATATAAAAAGAGGTTAAGAGGAAAGAACATGGAACAAGGGGACATATCTTCTATAGAGCTTGATTTCTATAATTATCCAATAGTACCTGTAAAATTCAAGTATAAAGATAAAAAGACACCGGTTATCGAAGCACTTCTTGATTCAGGTGGAGATTTCATCGTTATCCCTCAACCTATCGCTGAGTTCCTCCAGATGAAATTGGAGCCAGCTGGTGATGTGGACACAGCAGGTGGAACAGCATCATTGTATCGGGCTAATGTCGATATGATCATTGGAACGAAAAAAAGCTGCACAGTCTACAAAGATAAAGAAATCTTTGTATCAGACAGAGAGGACATACCTGTCCTTCTCGGTAGATCACCAATGTTCGATGATTATGAGATCACTTTCCGTAAACAAACCCATCAGATCATCCTTAAGCCATTTACCATAACCGTTCATGATAAATATCCATCTGATTTCTAGTATACAGCAAGAGAAAAATCAAAATGAGCATAATTTGTTATCCATATGCGCGTTCCCATAACGTATTTATAGAGGAACTGGTATACCCGGTAGGCTATTCAAGATTATCATTCCAGAGCTTGTAATATATCAAGTTGTGAATTATGAAGAGAGCATAGTATACATAGATAATAGTATCTTAACATTGGGCTTGTAGCTCAGCTAGGTAGAGCATCTGGCTTTTAACCAGGTGGTCAAGGGTTCGAACCCCTTCAAGCCCGCTACGGCAAGCTTGTAAAGTAGGAGGCGTCCGCGGAGTATGGCCACAAAGAAAAGGGTATTGGAAGATATCACGAAACATGATCTTGTCCCTGAACATATCATTCTTTCTGAAGCAGAAAAAAAGAATCTTTTAAAACAATATCAGTTAGAGCTAAATCAATTCCCTAAAATCCTTGATACTGATCCTGTAGCCTTACGGATTGGTGCGAAACCCGGACAGATCCTTAAAATCATACGAAAGAGTCACACCGCAAAAGAAGCGGTTTCATACAGACTTGTTGTGGAAACTAGCAAATGATGGGTGTCATGATATGAGAGAACTTGTTGATGCTTTTTATAGAGATAGAAGTATCGTAAACCATCAAATCGCTTCATATAATGATTTCTTAAACCGAAGGCTGCAAAGTATTGTTGATAGCACGGTTATCGGTCAAGAAGAAGAGATGGAACGGGGATATATCTATCCTGAGATCGAAGGATATAAGATCAAATTCGGTCGTATTAAAATCGGTCGACCTATTGTTAAGGAGGCCGATGGAACAGAACGTCCTCTTACACCAATGGAGGCTCGACTCCGTGATCTTACCTATGAGGCCCCAATACGTCTTGAATTCATCCCGATCAAGGATGAGGTTGAATATGAACCAGAGGAGGTTAAGGTCGGTGAACTTCCCATCATGGTGAAATCACAGTTCTGTAACCTTGCAAAACGTGTTATTGAGGAGAAGAACGAGCGGCCGTTGAATCATGAGGAGTATTATAAAGAGTTACGAACACTTCAGGAGGATCCATTGGACCCTGGTGGATATTTCATAAGTAATGGAACGGAACGTGTGTTGATCACCGTCGAGGACCTTGCACCTAATAGGGTGCTTGTTGAGACAAGTAGACGATATGGTCGGGAGATCGAGGTCGCAAAAGTGTTCTCACAACGAGAAGGATATCGTGCTCTTACTGTTGTTGAGAAAAAGACCGATGGTATGCTGATGGTCTCATTACCTACCACGTATGGTCAGATACCTTTGATGATACTGTTGCGTGCTCTTGGTATGGAGAACGATGAGGAAATCGTTGATGTCATCAGTGTTGATCCAAAGATGGAGCCCTATGTCCTTGCTAACATTGAGGAATGCGCGAATGAGTATGGCATCACCACAAAGGATGAAGCTATTGCGTATCTTGGGAAGAAATTCGCCGGTGGCCAGGCAAAGGAGTACCGTATCAAACGTGTGGAAACATTGCTTGATAAGAACCTATTACCTCACCTCGGAAATGAGGCAACGGACCGGTTGACCAAGGCTATTTTTATGGCCCGTATGGGTATGGCCGTCCTTGAGCTTGCACTGGGTAAACGGGAAGAGGATGATAAGGACCATTATGCGAACAAACGATTGAAGCTTGCAGGGGACCTTATGGAGGATCTATTCCGGGTCTCCTTTACTGCACTATGTAAGGATCTTAAATATCAGATAGAGCGCATTCATGCGAAGGGAAAAGAGATCAAGATATCCTCTTGTCTTCGTTCTGATGTGCTGAGTCAACGTATCCATCATGCCCTTGCAACAGGGAACTGGGTGGGCGGTCGAGCAGGTGTTTCTCAACTGTTAGATAGAACAAGTAACCTTGCTGTACTTAGTCACCTTCGTCGTGTCACTTCACCTCTAACTCGTTCACAGCCTCACTTCGAGGCCCGTGATCTTCATTCAACACAATGGGGACGATTATGTCCAAATGAGACCCCTGAGGGGCCGAATTGTGGTCTTGTAAAGAACCTGGCCCTTACTGTTGAGATATCAGAAGGATTTGCGGAGGGCGAGGTGGAAAGCATCCTTAAAGACCTTGGTATTCAAGATGTCACTAAGAGTGTAAAAGGATCTCGTGTGTATCTTAATGGTGATCTTATTGGGATGTACCCGGATGGGAAGGAACTGGTCAATCAGATGAGGGATCGTCGTCGGAAAGGATTACTCCATAATGAGGTAAATGTTGCCTATTATGAGGATGAGAACGATGTTATTGTCAACTGTGATTCAGGACGTCTTCGTCGACCTCTTGCGGTCGTAGGTGGGGGAAAACTCCTACTTTCAAAAACATATTTGAAAAAGATGACGACGGGTAATAAACGATGGACGGACCTTATCAATGAAGGCCTCGTTGAATATATCGATGCTGAAGAGGAAGAGAACACGCTTATCGCTTTGAATGAGGAGGATATCACCAAGGACCATACCCATATGGAGCTTGATCCTATGTGTATCCTTGGTATCGGGTCATCACTTGTCCCCTACCCTGAACATAATTCTTCACCTCGTATCACCATGGGTGCAGGTATGGGTAAACAATCCCTTGGTTTTGGTTCTGCTAATTATCGTATCCGTCCGGATACTCGTGAGCATCTGATGCATTATCCGCAGGCACCAATGGTCCGTACCCATGCAACAAAGTATTTACGGTTCCAACGGAGACCTGCGGGTGAGAATTTCATTGTTGGTGTTGCATCCTTTAAAGGATATAATATGGAAGATTCATTGATCATGAGCAAAGCCGCTATCGAACGAGGTCTTGCTCGAAGTACGTTTTTCAGGACATATAGTAGTGAGGAGAAACGATATCCTGGTGGTCAGGAGGATCATTTTGAGATCCCTGATCCGGAATGCCGTGGTGTCCGCTCAGAGGAAGCATATGTTAACCTTGGGGATGATGGATTGATCTCCCCTGAATGTGATGTGAACAGTTCAGATGTGCTTGTGGGAAAGACATCTCCCCCTCGTTTCCTTGAAGAGCCTACTGATTTTCTTACCCCTCAGAAACGACGTGAGACATCTGTTACGGTTCAGCATGGTGAAGGTGGGACAGTTGATAAGGTCATGTTGTCTGAATCAGTGAATGGTTCTCGTATGGTAAAGATCAAGGTCCGTGAACAACGGATCCCTGAGCTGGGGGATAAGTTCGCATCAAAACATGGTCAAAAAGGTGTTATTGGTTTCATTGTCCCTCAGGAGGACATGCCGTTCAATGAGTATGGTATGAGCCCCGATCTCATCATCAACCCTCATGGTATCCCCAGTCGTATGACCGTGGGTCATGTGTTGGAGATGATCGGTGGAAAGGTCGGCGCATTGGAAGGTCGTTTCGTTGATGGAACCGCATTCAGCGGTGAAACCGAGGAAGCATTACGTGATGCATTGGTTCAGAATGGTTTCAAACATCATGGGAAAGAATTATTGTATAATGGTGCCACCGGTGAACCACTGGAGGTCGATATCTTTGTTGGCTGCATCTATTATCAAAAGCTTCATCATATGGTCGCTGGAAAGATCCATGCGAGAAGCCGTGGACCAGTTCAGATCCTCACCCGTCAACCAACAGAAGGACGTGCCCGAGAGGGTGGTCTTCGTTTCGGTGAGATGGAAAGGGATTGTCTTATAGGTCATGGTGCATCCATGGTCATTAAGGACCGTCTTCTTGATGAATCGGATCTCACAGTTAAATATGTGTGTAACACCTGTGGTCATATCGCTATTCAGGATCGGCATGGTCGGCTGCGTTGCCCGGTGTGTGGCGATAAGGCAAATGTCTATCCTTTGGAAATGAGCTATGCGTTCAAATTGTTGATCGATGAGTTGAAATCACTTGGTATCGCGCCAAGGTTGAAATTGGAGTCTTTGGTGTGAGGTGGTTGAGATGGAACGAGTAAATAGTATCACAAAAAAGATCGGGGAGATATACTTTTCATTGTTATCACCAAATGAGATCCGTAAGATGAGTGCCACAAAGGTTATCACTGCTGATACCTATGATGAGGATGGGTTCCCTATCGCAATGGGTCTTATGGACCCACGGATGGGTGTCATTGAACCAGGTCTTCGATGTAAGACCTGTGGTCAGCGTGTGGGAAAGGATAAATGTCCTGGGCATTTTGGTCATATTGATCTTGCCATGCCGGTGATCCATGTGGGTCATGTGAAGACGATCCGTGATTGTCTTCGTTCAACCTGCCGTGATTGTGGTCATCTCCTTTTAAATGATAAACAACGTGAGGATTTCCTTGATCAAATCAAACAGTATACGTTTGAGGGAAGGAACACGAATTATCTGTATAAGGATATCATCTCTGAAGCAAGGAAATCATCTAATTGCCCTCATTGTGGTCGTGAGATAGGAAAGATAGAGCTTGATAAACCAACGAGTTTTCGGGAGAATGGGAAGAAATTGACACCATCTGAGGTCCGGGAATGGTTGGAAAAGATCAGAGATGAGGATCTACCTTTGCTTGAGATCAATAAAGCATCCGCACGACCAGAGTGGATGATACTAACCGTGTTACCTGTTCCACCTGTCACTGTTCGTCCTTCTGTCACCCTGCAATCGGGTGAACGATCGGAGGATGATCTGACCCATAAACTTGTTGATGTTATTCGTATCAATCAACGGTTACAGGAGAATCGTGATGCGGGTGCACCTCAGTTGATCGTTGAGGATCTCTGGGAGCTGTTACAATATCATATTACCACGTATCTTGATAACCAAACCTCTGGTATCCCTCCTGCCCGTCATCGTTCAGGAAGACCGTTAAAGACCCTTGCTCAACGGTTAAAGGGAAAAGAAGGGCGGTTCCGAAGTAATCTATCCGGGAAACGTGTGAACTTTTCCGCTCGTACGGTTATCTCACCTGATCCTAATCTTAGTATCAATGAGATCGGAGTTCCTATTCGTATCGCTGAAGAATTAACTGTTCCAGTTCGCGTTACCATTCATAACATTGAGTGGTGTAAGATGATGATCACCGCGAAATATGATCCATCATCGACAAAGGAGTATGTCGCTGGTGTGAACTATGTGATCAAGAACGCGGAGGGTATGAAACGACGGATCAAGATAGCGGATAAGAATGCGGAAATGATCGCAGAGAAACTTGAGATCGGGTCCATCATTGAACGTCAGTTGATGGATGGCGATCTTGCCTTGTTCAACCGGCAGCCATCATTACATCGAATGTCCATGATGGCGCATCGTATCAAAGTGGTCCCCGGTAAGACATTTCGGTTCAATATCTGTGTGTGCCCACCCTATAACGCTGATTTCGATGGGGATGAGATGAACCTTCATATCATTCAGGGTGAGGAGGCAAAGGCCGAGGCTGAGATCCTTATGAAGGTGCAGGAGAACATCCTTTCACCTCGTTTCGGTGGCGCTATCATTGGTGGCATCCATGATATCATCTCCGGTAGTTTTCTTTTAACCAATAAGGAACGTAAAGTTCCTATTCATATTGCATCATATCTCCTTGGTGCCGTTGGGTATAAGGAGGATATCCCGGTTCATGAAGATGAGAAAGGTCATCGATATATCAATGGACGTGATATCTTTAGTACCTTGTTACCAAAGGATATGAACATTCGTTTTAAATCAAAGACGTATCAGAACCTTGACACGGATGAAGCATTCGTTGTCATTAAGAATGGCCGGTTGTTACAGGGCACGGTCGATGAGAACAGTGTTGGTGCGTTCAAAGGAAGGATCCTTGACCGTATCATCCGTGATCATGGGATGCAAGCAGGCCGGGAGTTCATTGATAATGTGACGAAACTGGGTATCGCCGTTGCCACCATGTTTGGTTTTACCACCAGTATCAATGATGAGGATATCCCTGAGGAAGCAAAACTTAAGATAGCTGATGGTCTGGAGAAGGCGATGGAGAAGATCAAGAACCTTGTCAAGGCCTATGAGGATGGAGAACTGGAATCACTTCCTGGCAGATCTCTTGAGGAAACCCTTGAGATGGAGATCATGCGTGTCACCGGTCGGGCTCGTGATATGGCTGGTGAGATCGCAGGGGAACATCTAGGTCTTGAGAACAGTGCAGTTATTATGGCGAAATCTGGTGCTCGTGGGAGTATGCTTAACCTATCTCAAATGTCTGGTTGTGTTGGTCAGCAAGCGGTAAGAGGAGAACGTATCCATCGTGGGTATAAGTATCGAACATTACCTCATTTCAAACAACATGATCTTGGTGCGAGCGCGAAAGGGTTTGTCGCAAGCTGTTATAAAAAGGGTCTTACTCCAACTGAGTATTTCTTCCATTCAATGGGTGGTCGTGAGGGTCTGGTGGATACCGCGGTCCGTACCTCTCGGTCAGGGTATATGCAACGTCGATTGATCAATGCATTAGAGGATGTGAAGGTTGAGTATGATAGAACGGTCCGTCAGGCTGGTGGTCAGGTCATTCAGTTCATCTATGGTGAGGATGGGATCGATCCCACTCGGAGTTTGAATGGAAAAGCTGTGGATGTGGAACGTATCATCGCTGATATCAAGGAGGAGAGGTGAACATGGCAGCTAAAAAGCAAACAAAGACCGCAAAGACACCGGTAGCTGATGAGAAAACAAAGAAGGCAAAGGCCACTAAAAAACCAAAGACAACAAAGCTACAAGATCAGAGTCCGACAGAGACAATGGATGAAACAATAAAGAAAACAGTGAAGAAACAAACAAAGACAAAGAAAACTGATGATACAAAAAAAACAGCGAAGAAAACAACAAAAAAAGAAACACCGGTAGAAGAACCTGTCAAGCAACCTGAGCCAAAGAAACAGGTTCCAAAAAAACATACTCCTGAGGAGAAGATACAAGAGGAAATAATCTCCTATCTTAAGGAGAGATACCTTCCTATTGGTATCATTAAAGAGCTCTCTGAACATATCGTGAAGGAAAAACTTGAGAAAAAGGTCAAGGATATCACGGAGCGAGCGCTTTCGGATTATAATAAGAACTTGATCGATCCAGCTGAAGCCTGCGGTATCGTTGGAGCGCAGAGTATCGGTGAACCAGGTACTCAAATGACGATGCGTACGTTCCACTATGCTGGTGTCGCTGAGATCAATGTGACATTAGGATTGCCGCGTCTCATCGAGATCGTTGATGCTCGTTCCAGTCCATCAACACCCATGATGAATATTTATCTGACTGAGGAATATCGTCAGGATGCTGATCTAGCAAAATCCGTTGCGAATCAAATTGAGATAACAGAGCTTAATGATATCGCTGAGATCGAAGCGGATCTCACCAATCTTATGATCACCGTACGACCTGATAAAGAGGTCATTAAGAACAAAGGTATAACGGTTGAGGATCTCCTTGAGGTTACGTCTAAGATACGAAAGATCGATACCAATGAGAATAAGGATGGAAGTATCACTATCTCTCTTGATGATCCAAGTTATAAAAACCTTCTTGATGTGAATGAGAAACTCAAGAACCTGAAGGTAAAAGGTGTTGATGGTATTAACCGTATCATCATCCGAAAGGAACCAGGGGAAGGCTATGTTATCTATAGTGAAGGCAGTAATCTTGATAAGGTCCTTGAGATCGATGGTGTTGATCAGGATAGGACATCTACAAATGATATTCAAGCAGTTGGCCGTGTCCTTGGTATCGAGGCAGCACGAAACATGATCATTAAAGAAGCACATAACACACTCTCAGAACAAGGATTGAACGTTGACCTTCGTCATATCATGCTTGTCGCTGATATCATGACCTCAGATGGTGAGGTGAAAGCGATCGGACGACATGGTATCAGTGGTGAGAAATCATCTGTTCTTTCCCGTGCAGCATTTGAGATCACCGTGAACCATCTGTTACAAGCAGCTCGGAAGGGTGAGTCTGATAATCTGATGGGTGTTGCTGAGAATATTATCGTTGGGCAACCAGTGAATCTAGGGACTGGGGCCGTTGAACTTGTGATGAAAAGAACCAAAGCGAAGAAGGAGAAGTAGAAACCATGGTTGATGTAGAAAAATCATTTAAGAACATCGTGAAAAAAGGATCCGTTGTGTTCGGACAGAGACAGTCAAAGCTTGTCGTTGATAATGGCAGTGCAAAGCTCATGGTCCTTTCAGATAATTGTCCATTCTCTGAGGAGTTACGGACTCATGCGGATGCGAAGAAGATACCTGTGTATCAGACCAAGGTCAATAGTGTGGAACTTGGTACGCTCTGCGGGAAGACATTTGCGGTATCTGTGTTCGCGATCACGGATGATGGTGGTACGAACATTGTACAGATGATGAAGAAAAGGTAACGTGGTATGACGGATATTTCCCTTTCAACGGAAACAATGAAGTATATCCGCACCGCGACCCAGATCATTAATGTTGATATTCTTGATTGTCTTCTTTTAGATGACAAACTTGTCTTTGTTGTTCGAAAAGGTCAACTTGGCGCAGCCATTGGTAAGAAGGCGAAGAACCTGGAACGACTACGGGTCTTGTTCAAAAAGACGATAAAATTCGTTGAGGAGGACCCTGACAAGCTTCAGTTCATTCGTAATCTTTGTAAACCCTATGAGATAAAAGAAATAGCGGTGAGTGGTACAGAAGATGCTCTTGTTGCTCGTATCACGGTACCGTCCTCTGATAAAAGTAAGGTGATAGGTAAAAATGGTCAGAACATTGAGATCATTCGGAAACTGGCGCAACGTCATCATAATTTCAAGGATGTACAGATAAAATAAATCAAGTTCCTTTATATTCAATGCTTGTCTTGTTTAAGTAGGCAGCTTATATCTTTAAATATGGTTGTTCCTTATCGGATGGTTTGGGGGAAATGCCTCTGCGTATCAAACAACATCCCATTTTGGATTTCAACTGGGACCAAAGCGTGTCATTCACCTTTAATGGGAAACCATTAACAGGGTACGCGAGTGATAGTATCGCCTCAGCGTTACATGCAAATAATGTGAAGGTTTTTTCTCGAAGTGTTCGATATGGTTCACCTCGTGGGTTCTTCTGTGGTATTGGGAAATGTTCCTCCTGTCTGATGGAGGTCAATGGTGTTCCAAATGTGCGGACCTGTATCGCACCGCTCACAAAGAATGTTTCTGTATCTATGCAGGACCGGTTGGCTGGTTGGCCGAAGAGTACATGGGAGGATCTGCCGCCAGCGAGTGTTGATGTAGATATCTTGGTCGTTGGGGCAGGACCTGCAGGTATGGAGGCTGCGCTTCAGGCATCATCTCTTGGTGCAAAGGTACTTCTGGTGGATGAGAACCAACATGTTGGTGGTCAGCTTATCAAACAGACCCATAAGTTCTTTGGTTCGAAACAGGAGAAAGCTGGCACTAGGGGTATCTTTATTGCTAAGACCCTTGAACAACAACTCACTGATGAGGATCATAAAAAGAATATCACACTGCTTCTTGATGCGACAGTCCTTGGTTTCTATGAGGGACAAACAAAAAATCGGTATACCTTTGGTATCACTAAAAGAGAGAACTATAAGAGTCAGCTTATCGAGGCTACCTGCCGATCTGTTATCTTTGCTGTTGGTGCCATGGAGAATATGCTTCTGTTCCCAGGAAATGATATACCGGGGGTGTATGGGGCAGGTGCCGTTCAAACATTGATGAACGTGTATGGTGTCAGACCAGGGAATAAGATTCTCATGGTTGGTGCAGGAAACGTTGGTCTTATCGTCAGCTATCAACTCCTGCAAGCAGGGATACAGGTTGACCGGGTCGTTGAGGCCGCTCCGCATATAGGTGGGTATCATGTTCATGCAGCAAAGCTGCGTCGGTGTGGTGTCCCCATTTACACAAGACATTCCATCAAGGAGGTCTTCGGAGAGGATTCGGTGGAAGGTGCTGTGGTCGTCCGTCTTGATGATAACTGGCAGCCCATTAAAGGTTCTGAGGAAACCGTCAGCTGTGATACCGTTTGTCTTGCAGTTGGGTTAACTCCTTCAACACGGCTACTGGAGCAAATGAGGGTTCATATGGCAACGGTCCCCGAAGCCGGGGGGTATATCGCACTTCATAATACATCCATGATGACCTCTGTCCCGCATGTATATGTTGCTGGTGATTCCTCCGGTATTGAAGAGGCATCCACTGCGATGATTGAGGGAAAGATAGCTGGAATCTCAGCTGCTGGTGGTCTTGGGTTTCAAACAGAAAAAGCTGAACAACTACGTGATGAGTATGCTGATGAGTTGAAACGACTGCGAGCTGGGCCCTTTGGTGCTAAGCCGCGTCAGGCGAAACAGAAGATCGAACGTCTTTGGGGGGAACACCTATGAAGGATTATGAACAAACTGGTGTGCTCTCTGTTTCAGAATTACGTCTTCCAACCCATAAGCAGTTACAAAAAGGGGTTGCAATAACAGAATGCATTCAGGAAATACCCTGTAATCCTTGTGTTGAAAGTTGCCCAGTCAACGCGATCTCCATGAAAGATATCAATGCACCACCAGTTGTTGATTATGATGCCTGTATCGCCTGTGGGAACTGTGTAGCGGTCTGCCCAGGTCTTGCTATCTTTGTTGTGAAGATCAAAGAAGACAAAGCACTCATTTCATTGCCGTATGAGTTCCTTCCACTTCCAAAGAAAGGAGACATGGTCGATGCATTGGACCGGTGGGGTAAAAAGGTGGATACGGGAACCGTTACCCGCGTGGTAAAACAGGGAAAAACAGCAGTTGTCACCATCTCAGTGAAACAAGAACTAGCAATGGATATTCGGAATATTCATCTTTGAGGATTGATGCTATGAAGAAACATGCGATCATCTGCCGGTGTGAGGACATTACAGAGGAAGAGGTCATCGATGCGATACATCAAGGCTATACCGATCTTGAGGAGCTAAGACGAAAACTACGTATCGGTATGGGGCCTTGCCAGGGACGGGTATGTATCCCTCTTGTAAAGAAGATCCTTGAACGTGAAACGGGTAGACGGGTTCCGGAGGAATCATTTCCAACGAGTCGACCACCACTTATTCCAGTGTCACTAGGTAGTCTTTCCAAGAAGAAACGAGGGAGACAATGAAGAAAAAGGCTGATGTCGTTATCATTGGTGGTGGGGTGAATGGAACTGCGATCGCCTATAGACTTGCGAAAGCTGGTCTTGATACGGTGGTTGTTGAGAAGAACTATCTAAGTTCTGGTGCCACAGGCAAATGTGGTGCTGGTATCCGTCAGCAATGGTCCACACCTGAGAACACGGAACTGGCTATTCAAAGTGTTAGAATCTTCGAACAACTGAGCGATGAATTAGGGATGGATATTGAGTTCCGCCAGGGCGGTTACCTTGTCATTAATCATTCTAAGACAGAATTGGAACAATCTGAGAAAAATGTGAAGATGCAACGATCCCTTGGTCTTGATGTCCGTATCATTGAACCCGAGAATATCACTGATATTGTACCGGTTCTTGATGTGAAAGGGATGAAGGCGGTTGGTGCAACATTCTGTCCAACGGATGGGCATGCAAACCCATTTCTTACAACATTTGCCTTTGCTAATGCCGCTCGAAAACAGGGTGCAACGATCTATACTCATACAAAAGTTACAGGTATTAAAACAAAAAAGAAAAAAATTAGTTCTGTCGTTACCGATCATGGTGAGATCCAGGCCTCGTGGGTTGTGGATGCTGCAGGGGTGTTCTCTAAGGATATCGCAAAAATGGTGAGTATTGACATACCTAATAAGGCGTACAGGAAGGAGATACTTGCAACAGAAAGATTACAACCAATGTTCGAGGCAATGGTGATCTCTTTTAAAGATGGGATCTATTTCAGTCAGCAACAGGAGGGCCAGATCGTTGGAGGGATACCCATCCCTCATGAAAAAGTTGGGTATTTTACGATGCCGACGTTCTCATTTGTTCAACATATGTCTCAAACCTTGACAAGATATGTTCCTTCACTGAAACAGGTGAACATGCTTCGCCATTGGACTGGATTCTATGATGTTACTCCTGATGCACGACCAATCCTAGGTGAGGACACAAAGGTGAAGGGTTTTGTTCATTGCCATGGGTTCAGTGGCCATGGGTTCATGTTATCACCAATGGTCTCCAAGGTCATAGCAGAGTACATATCAGAAAATACTGTTTCTCCGGTGCTTGAGAGATTAACACTGGACAGGTTCGAAGGTGCCGATCTAACCCAGGAGCAAAATGTTGTTGGATAAATAACTCGTACGATTACTATGTGCCTGTTTTGTTATATCCATTCCTTTGGGTGTATTGATGGTCATCGTAACATCCATTTTTCCATATATATGTTAATGTTTAATAA
>CAYPIF010000039.1:0-10349 GCA_964410735.1 uncultured Thermoplasmatales archaeon | reverse complement strand
ACAACTTACTATATTCGTACCGCTTTGTCTCCATTCTTTTTACCCTATTGAATGAATACAATAGCGGTACATTATTTTACCCAAAAACGGAGAAGAGCCGTAATTTTTTATTGAAAACACCTGTTCCATAGGGGTAGACGACAATAAAACCTTCTTCATCAGCCTTTTCTGATAACATCGTTACTTCTTCGATAATTTCACCATTTCCACCACCGTAATGTAAACAGATGACAAGAGGCATAGAGAATCGATGGTTGTATGCCGGAGGTATATGAATATCATAGTACCGGGTTCGACCATCATGGACAATGGACCTTTGGGTGGTAATGCATCCACTAAACAAGGTGACTAACAGAAGAAATGAAATTAATAGTATCATTATTTTCTTAATCATAGAATATCACCTAAAGAATCATGTGACAAACCAACTTGCGCTCTATATCCTTTGTTTTGAAAGGGTTGTCGCTTATAAATCATAGATGTTACATTATCAATGCCATATGCCATCTGATTCACAGGTGTTCCATCACTCCACTGCCCCATATAAAGACCTTTAGCACTTGCATTGAGATATTCTCCATAGATTCCTGTAGTGGTATACAAAGCAACAGCAGTAGCAATTTTCCAATACCCATAAAAATGAAGTGCATTAGGATGACCCTGAAGTGTCCCTCCTGAATCATGATCCGCTATTAAATCCGGTGTACCATATCTATCTGTTTGAACGATATATATTTCGTTATCGATGATATGGGCTGTGTTTTCATAGATGTGTAGAGCGGTAGAAAGATGTTTATTTTTATCATCCTCTGCCACCATCTGTATAAAATAACTGTCTTTTGGACAATGAGAAAGATCACCGATGAATTCACTTCCACGTTCACCCGGGCACCAGAGCACAATAAAGGAAGGTGGAGGAAGATCGTAATTGTTCCATTGTGCACCAATGGCTGCTGCAATCGAAGCACCAAATGAATGGCCAATGGCACCAAAATGAGTCAAATCAGGAGTAACATGCCCAGGTTGCTGTAATTCATTTAACGCAGATACAACTGTGTTTAACCCTTGTATCACCCCTGATTCTAAATCATTTGAAACTTTATTGTAACCTGGCCAGATAACAATGAATCCATTACCAGTTAAATGACGAATGAGAGGTTTATAATTTTCAATATCCGTATCAAACCATCGATGATAAAAGACGACAACTGGTGCTGACCGTGGTTTTGGTGAAGAAGGTTCAAAAAGGAAAAAATTAGAGGACCCTGATCCATACTCATTGCAGATAAAGGAATCATGGATATAGTTGCTACCCCCGGGTCCTTCATCTGGCTGGCCCGGCGGTCTTGGAAAAAGAAGAGATTGAGATACGGTGAAATCGATGAGTGGGAAATACTGATGTAGTAACGAGGTAAGCATCGTTTTAGGAAATGCTCTCGTTTTACTAATATTAAGCGTGGTTGTCACCCAATCACTTTCGATACCTGAAGAATCCTTCACTTTCACTTTCACGATATAATTTGAACATTCTTTCCATTTATGAGTTATGCTCAAAGAGGTGTTATTCTGAAAGGGCCCAATCCATTTAATCGGTGTTTGATCATCCCAATCAATCTGGTAAAACAAATCATCCCCATCAGGATCAACCATCGAAAGAGCAAATACTTGATTTTTGTTTACTCTACCGGTTTCTGGTCCACTTAATTGAGGTGTGAACGGTGGTTGATTATCTTCTGAAAGAATCTGATATAAAATTCGTTTCACATCAAAATAAGTTGAAATTGTTTTTTGATTAATATAATAGACTGAAAAAACCCCTGAAATATTCTGATCGATATCGATCCAGGGTCCAAAACCAAACGCACCATGTGAACTAATTTCCACACCGTCACCTGATGTTGTGTTCATTTCCTCAAGCCAGCACCCAACCCCATATCTGGTTTCTGATGCACCGGGTTGGATGCTATCGAACTCCTGCCAAGGACTTTGCATAATTGTTGCGTTTCTTGTTTGATCTCTAAGCATCTTGGAAATCGATTCCTCAGTGAGAATCTGTTTTCCGTTAAATCGTCCGTTATTTAGAATCATGTTAAGAAAATTTAAATACTCTTTCGCAGAGGTCTGTATACTCCCTGCAATTCTTGGATTCGTTGTTTCACCTAATCCATTATAATCGGTATGCATCATTTCAAGTGGTTGAGCAATGGTCTCATTGAAAAGATGCATCCATGCTTCACCACTAATAAGACTCATATTATTCTTCTGAAGCCAAGCTATTTCAGCGATACGACCAGCTACTTGCATTGAAAAACCCCCATACCATAACTCGGCACCAGGATCTGCAATCAAATCAAAATCAGCAATGATATCAACTGATTCCTCCAGAGTAATAGTCTTATCAAAAACATCTCTACCAGAATTTCTTGATGGAGGAAGCCCTGAAGTATGACTGAACAGTTGGCGAAGGGTTATTTCCCCTTTTTTTCCTTCAAATGTATCAAGATATTCAGAGACCTGGGTGTCAAGAGATAGCGAAGTGGTATCGATAACTGCCATCAGACAACCCCCAGATAACCATTTTGATGCAGATGCAATAGGGATCACGGTATCGGTGTCTAAGCCCTCAAAGCCGTTATCATAAAGGACTTGACCATCTTTAGAGACAATTAAAGATAAACCATTAAACTCCTTTGCTTGTTGTTCCAAGAGTTGATCGATAGCTGAAAAATCATATGCACTATGTATAACAGATTGCTGACACACTGTTGTACCTGTTACATATATAAAAGGTAAAATCATAACCGTTGTCAGAATTAAAGAGAGAAAAAAGGTTTTTATGTTCATCATGCATTAAAATGATAGTATTAATATAAATGTTTTATCCCAAATCTCACCCAAAAGAAGATATAGATTTGAATGCAAAAAATACCGATTAACCTTAAATGAATCCAAAAGATTGTCCTATAATCATATCAAATCAATGAGTTGTTTTTACCCGATGATACCTTAAAATGATTTGGCAGGTTTTTATTAATTTTCCCATGGATAACTATTTAAGATAGGATGATGCTATGGTATATAGAAAGAAAAAGAAATAAGAGTTTCACAAATTCGGTTTTTTTGAAGTTTTGAGATTTTTTATTTTTAGTCTCTTTTGTCCAATTCAGAGATAATATTCTGAGGAGGTGACAGATAAATGAAAGGAACAGTAAAATGGTTCAATGACAGAAAAGGATACGGATTCATCGAAGGTGAAGACGGTAAAGATATCTTTGTCCACAGAAACGATGTACCAATGGGAACATTCTTGAATGAAAACGACCAAGTTGAATACGAAATTCAAACATCAGAACGTGGACCGCAAGCAACCAATGTCAAAAAAACAACAAACAATTAAACATAAATCTATATTCATAAGACTAGTAGCTAAATCGATTAATGTCCAGCTTCTAGTCCCTATTTTAATTTAAAAGTTGATAATAATCTTGGTGATTACTATGAATGAAGAATACGAATGTATAAACGATAAGATTCATGAGATCCACATCATGCGAAGTGAATTAAATATTAAAGAAGAATATTTACAGAGAAGGCGCTCTTACCTTGAAAAACAAAATAGAAAATGATTGCAACTGGATATTTTTACTATCTCTGGAGATAGAGAATGATAAGAAAAAATTATAAAATAATAGAGTTATATGAAGAGAAAACAGGAGATGTTGTTAGGACTCTTCGTTTTTATAGTGAAAAAGATTTTTTTTATTTTCTAGATAGGTTTAAACAAATGAGATACCCAGGTTATAGATGGAGAGCACTTAAGAAAGCTAATCAAAAAAAGAAACAAAATGAAACAGAGATATGATTTTAATAAGTACATAAGACTATTTAAGTACTGTCTATCGATGGCGTACATGAAAGAAATAGAAATATGACTGTCCAATTTTCTTTTTTGAACTTGGATTTAATTTTTTTATTTTTTACTGGAGTAATATGATAATATATAAGGTGATACAGATATGAAAGGAAGAAGAAATAATAATAGAAGACGTAATGAAGAAGAAATATCACGTAAAGTCATTCGTTGCATGGTTAAGAATCAACCAGTTTTTGAACATGAGTCCTGCGATGCGTTCGTCACTAAAGGAGATCATAATGTTCAAAGGAATTGTAAAAATTGTAAAAATTCGTTTTGATGAATCTTATTTCAAAAATGAAATGAATGGACTGAGCGGGATTTGAACCCGCGGCCTCTACCTTGCGAAGGTAACGATCTTCCAACTGATCTATCAGCCCAAAATTAAGAATCGGAAAAGAAGGGGAAGTATATGATTGTTTTCCCTATTTACCATTATTTTTCAGATTTGTTTAATGTTTCACGAGCCTGTTCATCTTTGCTTGTTTGATTGCTTCAACCACCGGTAGTTTTTCACCCATCATGAATTTCTCCAGGCTTCCACCACCAGTACTGATATGAGATATCTTATCAGCAAGACCTAATTGCTCGACAGCAGCAACAGTATGCCCACCACCAACAATGGAGAAGGCATCGCTTTCTGAGACAAAGGTGAATATCTCTTTTGTTCCTCTCATGAATAATGGATTTTCAAATACCCCGCAAGGCCCTGAAAGAAAAATGGTCTTAGCCTGCCGGAGGACATCCTCATATTTTTTGATGGTTTCACTGCCAATGTCAAATAATGGTCTGCTAGAGGGAAGATCATTAAGACCAATTTCTCTTCGTTGACCCGCCGATTCTATAGCAAAATCAGTTGGAAGGTCAATGACATCATCATAATCAATGAGAAGTTGTTTGATCTCATCGAATTGTTCGGGTGATCCTTCTTCAAGGAGCGCTTGTTCATTTCTCTCACCAAGCTGATACCCTTTGGCCTTAAGGAATGCATTCGCAGGTAAACCGGTGAGAAGCACTCTATCAGCAGTATTATTCTGAAGGATACGTTCGATGGTAACGATGATATCTGAGAATTTAGCGCCACCAAAGAGGAACACACATGGTTTTTCAGGTTCCTTCACAACCTTTGAGAGGGTTCTTAATTCCTTTTCCATCAACCGGCCGACACAGCTAGGAAGCATCGCCGTAAAACCAATGAGTGAGCATTGCGGTCGATGAGCAGCGGCAAATGCATCATTGACAAAGAGATCACCAAGTGGATACAGATCCTGAATGAACGGTGTCTGCGCATGTTCCTGAGGGGTTTTCTTCTCAGTCTCATAATCCAGTTTTCGTACATTATCAAGGAAAAGAACATCACCAGGTTGCATATTTTTGATCGCCTCTTGCGCTTTCGGGCCATGGATATCATCAACGAAATGAACCGGTTTTCCCAAGAGTCTCTGCATCGCCTCAGCATGTTGTTTCATACTTGTGAAATCCCAGCTCCCCTTTCTCCCTTGATGCGCGATAATAACCGTCTTTGCTTTTTTATTCACAAGTTCCTTTATCGTAGGAAGCACTCGTTTCATTCTTGTTGTATCAAGTATATGAAGAGTGTTTTTATCAAGAGGCATATTAAAATCAACTCGGAGAAAAACAGTTTTCCCCCCAATATCCATATCATCTAATGTATTATATTCCATCCATTCCACCAAAACCTCAACTCGTATGATACAAGGAATATCTACTGTTTATTTAAATCTATAGATGAAGAAAATGAAAAAAAGAGTTAGAAGGAATATATCCTCCTTTAGTTATGATGCTGTACGATATTTAATTCCTCAGTCGGGTTTTTTTTACCGGTCTGAATGTAATTGATAAGATCAACGATACGGCTGGAATAACCCCATTCATTATCATACCATGAAAGGACTTTCACTAGATTACCAGACCCACCTATAACCTTCGTACTTAATCCATCGATGATAGCTGAATGAGCATTGCCTATGATATCAACAGAAACAATAGGATCCTCCGTATATTCAAGGATTCCTTGAAGATAACCATATGCGGCATTTTTGAATGCAGCGTTAACCTCTTCCGCCGTTACATCTCGTTTCAACGTCGCAGTGAAATCCGTTAATGAACCATCTGGTGTTGGTACTCGAACTGCGATACCATCAATCTTTCCCTGTAACTCTGGTATCACGAGGCCAACGGCCTTTGCCGCACCTGTCGTGGTGGGAATAATGGAGGTTGCTGCTGCTCTCGCCCTCCGATAATCCTTATGTGGAAAATCAAGTATACGTTGATCTCCTGTATATGAATGAATCGTGGTCATAAACCCTTTTTCAACACCAAAGGAATCATTTAACACCTTCACAGCCGGTGCCAGACTATTTGTTGTACATGAGGCATTGGAAATAATAGTATGTTGTTCCGGTTTATAGGTCCCCTCATTTACACCTAGAACAACGGTAACATCAGGATCCTTTGCAGGGGCAGATATGATTACCTTTTTCGCGCCAGCGGTAAGATGTTTTGATGCACCCTCCCTCGTACGGAATATCCCTGTTGATTCAACAACAACATCAATGTTCATTTCCTGCCAAGGAAGTTTCTCAGGGTTCACCTGTGAACAAAATCGTATGAACCGGCCGTTAACAGAGATGCCGCCATCCTGAGGATAGACCTCTCCATTGAACTTGCCATACACTGAATCATACTTAAGCAAATGTGCTAAAATATTTGTATCCCCAAGATCGTTGATCGCAACGATCTCAAATGTTTCACCATAATGGGGTTGTGAAACTGCTGCTCGTAATACATTCCTTCCGATTCTTCCGAATCCATTTATTGCAACCTGTATCATCCCGTCCACCTAGCTAGAATGCTCTTATTTCTATTTAAGCGTTCCGACGAGATAGGTATCTTTTGCATCAACGATTCCAACAGTTACAAATTCTCCTAATTTTCCATCTTCCTTGATGACGACTGGTTTGTATGAATCTGTCCTTCCAACCAGCGTATCATTCTTTCCTTTTTCGAGAAGGAGGATCTGTTCGTTACGCCCAATATATCGTTTATTTCGCTTCCGTGAAATATCCCTACAGAGACCAGTCAGGAGTTTCGATCGCTCTTTCACTATCTCTGTGGGGATGCGTCCTTTCATTGTTTTCGCCTTGGTCTGTGGCCGGGCAGAGAATCGTGTGATATTTGTTATATCAGGTTCCACGGTTTTAAGGAAGTCAATCGAATGCTGGAACTGTTCATCAGTCTCAGTTGGAAAACCAACGATAATATCTGTAGCAAGAGTGATGTCAGGTAGGTTCTCCCGTATCGTTTCAATACTATTCACACAGTCTTCAATACGATATCCTCGATTCATTAATCGTAATATTGTGTTATCCCCCGATTGAACCGGAAGATGGATGAAACGGTACACATGATCATAAGAGTAACTCTTGATAATATCCTCAAGCTGGTTTTTGATGCTCCGGGGGTTCATCATACCAATCCGTAGACGGTACTCACCGGGGATTCCGGATAGAGACCGAACTAATGCAGGTAACGATGACCCCGTGTCCATCCCATAGGATCCAGTATCCTGAGCAGTTATTTGGATCTCCTTATTTCCTTGTCCGACCGCAGATGAGACATCCCGAAAAATGGTTTCTTCAGGGTAGCTTATGAGTTTTCCTCGTGCAAAATGCGTGATACAATACGTACATGCATACTGGCAGCCCTCAGAAATAGAAACAGGGGCGATCAACGAGTCAAAGTACTTTGGCGCATATGGTTTTTGTGCAGGATCAGCAAGCTCTAGATTACTGCTGCTATCCTGTGAAAAAATGGTATGGATAAGAGATGGCGGTACAATAATTGCATCCGGTAGAATCATCCGAATCTTTTCAACCTGGACACTTGCCATACATCCCGTTACGATGACCTGTTTACCCGTTTTTTTGAACACCCGCATACGATGAAGCATCCGCTGTTCAGTGGTGCTGATGACCGTACAGGTCAAAAGAACGATGATATCTGCAGTTGAAACTGAATCAACTTCATTATATCCTTCTTTATCTTGGATTGCTCGTTTGATGATAGATGCATCGCTTTTATTTGCCGTGCAACCATAGACCTCAAGGTAGACATTCATAAATAGGATGGAAAAAGACAAAGGTGTTTATGTAATTGCCTCTTGGAACCGTTTAATGACAAACTCTTTATCAAGACTGGAAAGGAAATACCCTATACGAGGACCTTTTTTCTGTCCAAGAAGCACCTGATACATACTTGTAAAAGCGGTTGTCGCTGGAAGGTGACGATCATCTGCAACCTGATAGATCAGATTATGAATATCAACCGCATCCCATTTGATACCATCACTTTTCTCAATGAATGCATGTAATAACACACGCTCATCATCTGTAATGGTCAATGATGGTAATTGTTCCTTTACCTCAAAGATGAGCGAAGAAGGCGCAAAATGTTTCAACCAATAGAGAACATGATCCATGCGTTGTTTCAATCGTTTTTCATCATCCTTGGGTAATTTCATAGGTATTTGATCAGTACGTTTCAGAATATCTAAAAGTTGATCGAACGACTCAGCGATCTGCACAAGGGTTACTAGATGTCGGTAGGGTACCTGTTCTGGAAGTTTAGTTGGTATCTCATAGGGCTGTGAAAGTTCATAGACCGAATCGAGTTCTTTCATCCCTTTGATCTTTTCATCTTTACCAAAATATACGCGCTCGAATTGATCATATTCATCCACAAGGCTTAATAGACCAAAACCTGGGTCAAAGGCAATGTGTTTGTTCGGCTGGTTCTTCATGATAAGGAATCGAAGGACCTCCGGTGGCGTCATTTGAAGCATTTCCCCTGAAGAAAGCCCGGTTCCTTTTGAACTATGCATGGCTCCTTTTCCTTTAAGGAGAATGAACTCATAGACAACATACTCCGGTGCAGGATAGTTAAAGATATCAGTAACGATTTTTTCACCAGTTTGACGTGCACCACCAGTTGTCGCATGATCTTTTCCAAATGGTTCAAAGGTCACCTGTAACATTTTCCAACGGGCAGGCCAGTCGACACGCCAGGGTAATTTGCCAACACCACCCTTCCGGATATCAGCTGAACCAGTGTAGCCACAGGAGCACGTATATTCAACATAGGGATACTCGTAAAGGACTGGTTTGGTTGTTGTCATCCGTCCGCATTGCGCACATTGAACATTGAAAGGTAACCAGTTCTTTGGTAAGGTACGTTTGGATATCGTTTCAATGATTGATCTGATCTCAGCGGTATGCCCCAAAGCCGTCTGGATATAATCAGTATACATACCCTGCTCATACATCTCTTTGGCACGGTACACATGTGGATTGATACCGATCTCCTCTAATGATTGAAGGAAATCAGACAGGTAATGATCAGCATAGCTTTTATGTTTCCCACAGGGGCAAGGGATATCAGATATTGGTTTTCCAACGTGTTCCTCAAACGATGCTGGAAGATATGGATATCGTTTACGGAGATGATCGTAATCATCAGCGATATAGATGTATTCGACATCTGCATCTCGTTTGACAAGGGATCTATATACAGCATCTGTTGTCAATACCTCCCGCATGTTTCCAATATGAATTGGTCCAGAGGGAGTGATACCTGTTGCTAAAACATGTTTTGTTCCCTTTTTCAGTAATTCCTCTGCGAGAACGTCTGCCCAATGCATCTGTACACCTACTGATATCTTCTTTCGTTTTGAGGGATCATATCATCCTAAAAAATCGATTGCTCTATATGACCCGTGCGCGAATTAGGGAACGTAAAGGTACTTTTTCTATCTCGTTTTGTACACGTTTATTCAACAATGCGATCAGCAACGTTGGGTTACCCCCTTCCTTCTTCGTTGCCTTAATAGCACTCTTAAAGGTATCTCCAGTTCCAACAACATCATCGATGATGACAACTGTTTTATCCTTGACCTCTGCATAATTCGATGAAAATGCCCCGATCTTTTCATGATGTGGTCGGAAAACAGCAAGTTCAAGGTCAAGTTCTTCAGCGATCATAGTTGCATAAGGTATACCATTGATGGCGATCCCAACAACCGTATCGATATAAAGATCCTTTTTTTCCATTTCCTCTAAAACGATGTCAACCATTGCATCAGCAATAGCACGCATCCTTGTCGGATAGACCCCTAAACTTCTCCAACCTACCTTAAGATCACCCTCAGGCTTCTTTTCCTTTCCTTTATTCAAAAGCCAGAGAGCAGTTTCTTTTGAGACGTTAAGATCCTCAGCAATTTCATGATCGGTCAGACCAGATTCCTTATATTTTAAAGCCTTTTCGATAAGCGCATCAATCTCTTTCATGCGTATCACTCATCCTGAAGGTAGGAATAGATAAACTATATTTAGATGTTTGCTCAAACACTGTTTTTTTG
>CAYPIF010000038.1:0-14218 GCA_964410735.1 uncultured Thermoplasmatales archaeon | reverse complement strand
TGATTAACTCTAGTTAACAAAAATATTGAGATTCAAACGTTATGAACATCCACTATATGAATCATAATCCTTTTTTTATTTTCAAAAAATATGGTTTTCGGTTAGTTTATTGGGTTGATGGTTGCGCTTGTTTTACCATGATTCTCATGAAATGAATGACGGTTAATAAGCCAATGATAAGACTTGCTCCGAGGACAAAAAGTTCAACATGTGCCTCCCCGTATTGGTTAATATGTGCTGAGAATGTGTAATCATTGAAGAAATATGCATGGAGAAAGGTGACGTAGAGGACGATATTATTGGCTGCAAGCATGAGGAGGCCGAAGAGGTAGATGACTAGTTTTTTCTGATTGATTTTTTTCTCACCAGTCACTATATTTTATAGGCTAGTATATATAAAAATTATTTTACAAATCTGTCCCGAATATTAAAAATTCATTAGCTCTCTATGTATTTTCAGGTCAACTGAAAAATGGATGGAGCTGCGTATAAAAAATCTATTTGTTTATAATCGGTAGTTGACCTAGTTTTTTGGATAAGTTGGATGCCTGTGATGGTATGGTGACATATCTGAGGGTAAAACATTCAGTAAGTGACCAAAGTGTTTGGTTGAATGCGAAGGGTGGAACATGTGACCGGTGTTCAACTGTAGCATTTGGAACTGTCATCATGAGTTCAGTCACAATGGGTTGAGCGACCATTGGATCGGGAAACGTATCTTTTCTGGTCGTAACAATGGTTGATGCGGAACGTTGAAATGATGATGCAAAAGAACGGTGAAAGTGAAATGAAGCAGATGACACTACCATTTGAAAATGGGTAAAGGTTACGTGAGGCGCCTTGTACGGACCCTTATGCATGGTTCTGTGGGCAGTCGGAGACAAACCAATGTTTTGTCTCCTCTGACCCGATCGTAGCAGATACCTTTAGTTGTGTGAAGTGTTAGCTGCTCTTTTCCCATTTTACCGATTTCTTTATAATTCCTACACATATTCTTAAATCAAGATTATTTACACCGGCAGATATCTCTACAGTATATCATTCTTCTCTCTTTAATGAGAATATTTTCCCTTTCCATAAATCTTTATCTTTCGAGTCTGTCTGAGAATTCAATTTTATCACGATATTTTGTGCAAAAAATGGTATTTCATATTCAAAAAAACCCCGAGTTTCCGATAACAAAACATATGTTAAGCGATCTTGAATTATCTCTCGGACAAGCTCTAAGTATCAACGTATAGTTGAAAACAAAACGTTCAAGACTATTAATTTCGTATGCTACGCAGAGTAAGAAGACCTATGATACGTTCATAGTGTTAGGTTCTTGACCATAAATTGAATATTTATCGTACAAGTCATACCTACCCTTGCGAACATCTCTTACCCAAAATGAAATCTTACTTACATCCAAGCATCAAGACCGGTTTGCTCGGTCTTCTGCATCTGTGAAAGCCCAAAAGCACCCTGAATATAATTCTCGATCATCTGCTTATACCAATCCAGGTCGATCTCATGAGCATCACGGATCTTATCTACGGGATACATATAATCAATTGGCTTCACTCCACTCTTTGATGGGTTAGTGATACCCGGAAGAGGTTTTTTTGTCACGACAAAACGGAACTTTGCGCTCGTTCGAAGCGGTTCACCAAGGACCTTTTCTAAAGCTGCTGCCCTCTTACCAAACGTGGACAATGAGCCATCCTGATTCCGTTTATACCGATTTGCTGGTTTCACCTGCTGTATCAACGTCAGATCTGCTATATCAACCTTTGAAAGATCAAACTTTGCTACCACCTCCTGGGTGATCCTCATAATACTCTCCTTAACCTCCTCCCTTGCAGTATCTTCCTCTGTCCATTCAGGGTTCTCCTTTAACACTCTGATCATGATCTCCTTCAAAGCCTTTCGAGCGATATCCGCCTTGTCAGATCCCTTAAAGTTATTTCCCTTCGTGGTCATCTCAATTGAACCTTGTTTCTCATCAAAGATCAAATAATTCTTATGTTTCACAAAGATCATCGCATCATGAAACTCAGGTTCCAACTCAAAATCAGCATATGATAACTCCTTTTGCCACATCACATTACTTGCATCAATAGCTGCGATGGCATCCTCCGGAGATGTTAACCATTTATTTGATGGAGTATCTAGTGTGATACCAACTGCTTTGGAGAATTTAGGGATTGTTTTAACAGAGTTTGAACAACCCATATAAATACCATCAGTGTCTGCGTAGACGACTCTAATACCTTTTTTTTCAAGGAAATCAAGGGTTTCTGCTAAGATATCCTGTCCTTTTGTTGTAATTGTTGCAGCTGCCCATAAATTAAACTGCCTTCCGGAAACATTAGGGGCACTCAATATTCCATGAGTATTATGGAGGATGATTCCACCGTCTGCATCGATAAAATTCTCATTATCCTCGACGCTAATATCATAAACATACTCTGAGGTAGGCGCAACTCTTTGTATCTTTTTTGGTTGAATAGCAAAACAATCAGCTAACTCCTTCATATTTTCATTAGAAAATTTTGGAGTATCCTTTTGCTCAGTTTCTGGAACGTTTCTAACATGAGCAACTAAAGAATCATCTTTTAAATCCTCTGCAGAAATCTCTTTTATTGAATTATCTGAAATGGTAAAAATACTATGGTTTGGAGTAACAACCGTTGAACCTGATTTTGTTGAAATCTTTAGAAGATCTCCATCATATCTATGTCTTACCACCTGTTTTATCATTTTCAATTCGGTTTTTCCGTATGCATTTACGGATACTGCTTTCCAACCATCTGTTACCGTAGCTATTTCAAATTCAGTGCCGTTGATGACCTCTTTTATGATGCCCTTCTCTTTAAGTTTTCCATCAACAAACTCTCCGATTTTTACAGGTTCATAGTTTCCATCCGGTGACACAAGAACGATTCTCTGGCTATAATCCACACTTCCAGCATTACGAGCTCCTTTCACACTTTGATACATCATTTTCAACCGAGACAGTTCATCAGTATTACCCTTTGTTGATACCTGTTTGAGCTCATCTTTTATCCGAGCGATCATACTCATGATACCTGTCATCGCACAGTTCACAACGCCTGCTTCTTTATCGATCTTCACACCGATCATGAACCCTTTATCTGCGTACCGGTCCTCTTTACTAATTTTCCTCCAATTGACATCCTGCTCATCAAAGAACTGTGAGGGAAGTTTCTTCAACCAAATCCACTCATCAGGTTTTTCATTTTTAGGACATAGACAAACGGTATCCGCTCCGATGTTCAATGCTTTAAGAATGGTTGGGTACATGGCTCCAACATCAGCTACTATCACCTTATACCAGGGGATGAAATGAGATACCGCATCCTTATCTGGTTTAATGGTCATACCACCAGGCATATGATAATTCAATCGATCATCAACATCCTTTGCATGCTCATTATAGATAACATATGGGTAAAGCATCCAATTGGGCATCTCTGAGCCATATTTTACCACACGAACAAAATCCTTGGATAATTGTTCTCTTTGATTTTTTGCTTGTGAGACGATATCTGTTTTTGTCCTACATCCTTTGAAATCACGGGTAAGATTCTGAGTGATAGATGAAACCCGGCAGGTGGCAGGTATCAGTTTCTTCTGAACAGCTCCGCGTATAAGGCTCATATGGTCCCACATGTTCACTGCACCAGAGTCAAGCAGCATATCAAAGCTCATCCCTGTGGTGAATGCTAAGGGGAGCGTCAGTTGTATGAGGTGCAATGTTACCCCCATTTGTTCTAGGACATCCTGACGGTTATATTTCAATGTACGAGCATCAAGCTTGATCTCTGAGGGTCCAAGGATCAACCTATCTTTTTCCCCTACCCCAAGGAACGGGGCAACTGCTTTTAGACTATGCGAATCAAGATACGGGTAGAATTTCCTTGATGCTAGATAGGTATCAAAACTACAGGGGTATATCTGAACGATATCGGAACTGATACCAAAATGAAATGACCGATCTACCCGACTATATTTTGAAAGGAATGTTCCAAAGAGCTCTATTTCCTTTTGTCCCATTTGCGATCTGTTTTGTTTCAAGAGGGTCTGGATGCGTCCGTAGATCTGTCTGTTATCAAAACCAATGATGTTATGACCCGAGATGATATCATATTCTGTTACAAGTTTGCAGAATGTGGTGAGATTGTCGATCTCCTCATCGACGTTTCGAGCCATCAATTGAACAACATCTTTCTCCTCTATCCGTTCAGGTATATCAAGAATGTCGAATTGAAACTTCTCCTCCTGAATGTTCTTTGAGGACTCAAAAAGGATATCTGTAGCAGCATAACCTATCATATCAATAGGGCTGTCTATCTTCCCTAGTTCGAATTGTGTGAGCTCGATATCATAGACAAGCATGCGTAACTTTTCTTTTTTCCCACGGCTGTCAAATAACCATGTCTGGCCTGATGCTTGAAGGTCTAACAATGCTCGTTGCTGATACGGTATATCATGTTCCCCGGTGTATAATCCATGGTTGAAAAAGATATGATCTGAAACCTCCGGGACCCGATATGATTCAGAAGTAAACACTTTGAAAGCGTCAAAGGTTTTACCGAACTCCCAGAAACTCCTATAGGTCTCCAGTTCACCAATCTTGGTGATATATGACAATGGTGTGGATGTTTCTTTGTTCCTTTGCCAGATATCAATGAGTCTTTCTCGTGCAGTATGACAATTTGTTTGCTGGCCTGTAAATGCAAGGAAATATGGATGATGATAATCCGAGATAGGTTCAATTATATTATGTTTAAAGTAGAGATATTCTGATGAAAGTCCAAGAAGCAAAGGTTGCATTGGTTCTTACTCCCCATAGACAGCAAATGGGTCCAGTGGCATTAATGTCCCACCCTTACTTAAAAGCTAGTAAAAATCCTTATATCATGTAATGAAATTCTTGGCATGGAGTTTTTTCTATGAAGACTCAAGTAGTATATTCCGATATATTCAGGAAACATGATAATATCGGTCATCCTGAGAATGCTGAACGGACCATGGTGATGATGCAAGCATTACATGCATCACCTCTTAAGGGGAAGATAGAGGTTATCGAACCAGTTTTGCTCCCTGAGGAATCATTGTATGAGATCCATAATGAACGGATGATACAAGCGGTAAAAGATATAAGTGAGACACATAACAGGTGGCTTGATCTGGATACGTATGTCTGTAAGGATGATTTTAACACTGCTCGATATGCCGCAGGTTCAACAGTTCAACTCTGTAAAAATATCTTGAATGGTGATGCAGATAATGGATTTGCTCTTGTTAGGCCACCAGGTCATCATGCTACATCAAAGACATCTATGGGTTTTTGCTTATTCAATAATGCATCTCTGGCAGCTCATGAACTCGTTAAACAGAAAAAAAAGGTGTTGATCTTTGACCCAGATGTTCACCATGGGAATGGAACGATGGATATCTTCTATGAATCAGAGGATGTGATGTATCAATCCTTTCACCTCAGCCCGCATTTCCCCGGTACTGGGAAAGTAGAAGAGGTTGGAAGAGGTGATGGAGCAGGATTTACATTGAACGCACCTCTTTCCTTTGGCAATGGTGATACTGCTATTACCGCCTTAATGGAGGAGATCTTTCTCCCTATCGCTGAAGAGTTCAATCCTGATTTTATTATTGTCTCATCCGGTTTTGATTCACATCATGCTGATCCACTGGGTGGGCTAAGCCTTACTATTAACATGTTTGGAACGATCATTGAACAGTTACTCTCCATTCAACCAAAACTCGTCTGCACCCTTGAAGGTGGTTACAATCTCTCTGTTATCGGGAATTGTTTCCTCTCACAACTCGGTGCAATGTGTGGCGAACCACAAAAATTTGAGGATTCCGTCGAGGAATCCGACAGTTCACGACTTGTTATTGAACGTTTAAGAAAAAATATGAGGCATTATTGGAAGATTTGATATTTTTTAACCGAAGATCATTCCCATGCCATCAGCAGCTGAATCCTCTTCATCAAGGATCTTTTGATTTACATCCTTGGAATCTTTTTCATCAAGTTTTTTGAACTCGAATTCTTTAGCAAGCTCCTCAGCACGTTTCAATCCATCTTCGCTTCCTTCGACCTTAAAATATGATACCTCTTTCTCAATGCCCAATGCATGGGCGTCACGGGTAAGAACACTCTGTCTATTGACAATATCATCCTTTAACATTTCATTTATTTTACCAATCTGTTCTTTCTTAACCTCAAAGATCACATAAGCCATAGTGATATCACCTATCAGTGTTTTCTTCCGAAGTAACATACAATCATATATAAAATTAATCGCCAAGCGACCCTTTAATCCAAAAGACGCCCCTCTTCATCTATCTCTTCATTTCGGATCCTTGTGGAACTGATCGGTGTACCATCATCGGATAGAACAAAAGGAATTCTAATTATCCTCATTGGTTTCATACCTTTTTTCACTCGCTCAGTGTTTATTGTGTTCGCTGTTTCCTCGGTCTCCGGTGAAATGACGATAGCATCAAAATCGATGGTGAGCGTGGGGCCAAAAACAGTGGTGATATCTTGTATTTGTATGTCACAGGTTGTATTGTGATCTTTAATGAACTGTTCTACCTGTTTTTTCCGTTCTTCAAAAGATTTTATATTTTTCTTCTGTGCGATCAATGATCCATCTGCAATGCCAATGAAGAGAAACCCCTTGTCTCCCGCGGTTCGCAATGCTGTTTCAAGAAGGAGTCTATGTCCTTTATGAATAGGATCAAATGTTCCACCAACAACCACACGCATACGCGTAATCTAACAGGTGAAGAGTACATAAATATGTGTATAATTCAAAAACCCATTATAAAAAGAAAAACTATAAATCTACGAACGGTTATTTGTACAAATCGTGGAGATGGGATACACAATGAACAGACATATGAGTATCATTGTAGTGTTAATGTTATGTGCAGCTACAGTTCTTATCGTTTTATTCAACCCTGCTGTCGCAAAAAATGATATCTATGTTGATAGTGCCTACTGGGGCTATAGTGATGGTACCGCAGAAAAACCATACACAAGTATCCAGGATGCCATCGACAAAGCCAGCGAAGGGGATACCATTTATGTTTTTGGTGGAAGTTATGATGAGACACTTATCATATCAAAAAAGATTATACTTTGGGGAAGTATCGATGAAGTTCCAACGGTCATAGAATCGAGGGAAGATAAACGATACACCGTGGATATCACCGCGGATTATGTTGAATTCCAAGATTTTACTATCCGTGATGCAAAGGATCGGAAGACCTCACCTATTGGTGCATTGATAGCAGTACGGGCGGATAATGTTGTCGTTGAAGGTAACTATCTCAATGATACACGGAGCTATGGTTTATATCTTGATGGTACTGGAGATGGAAGTATCGTTGTAGGTAATAGTGTGAACAATGCAAATTATGGGATTTATGTTGCCAATTCTGACACTGTGGATATTATCAGTAACACAGTTGGAAATTGTACGACCTATGGGCTGTACCTATCCGGTTCGACCAATTCCCGATTGTATGATAACACTGTACAGACCAGTGTGACCGGTGTTGCCGTTGTATCATGTACTGCTGTTAATCTCACAGATAATACGATACGGACGACGGAATACGCAGGTCTTCATATAGTGGATTCAACAGGCAGTATTGTTAAAAATAATAATTTCGAATATAACAATGGTGCCGGATTCTATCTAGAAGCATCGAGCTCAAATGTTTATGATAATTATTTCAGTATGAATCAACGAGGTATAACTCTTGTTGGGCTCTCAAATACGATCTATAACAATACATTTTCGAATCAAACGGCCTCTGGCATCTATGCACTTTCTACAAGTGAAGGAAATACTGTGTACAAGAATCATTTTAGGGATAACGGGAAATCTGCTGAGGATCTTGGTGATAACAACTGGTATTATCTTAAAACGGGGAATTATTATGATGATTATGGTGGTATTGACCGAAATATTGATGGAGTTGGAGATACACCGTATATAAAAAACGGTATTATTGATAATTATCCCCTTGGTTATTTCTTGAAACCACCTGGAAAACCAGATGATCCTGATCCGGAGGATATGGAATCAAGTGTTGGATTAAAGATAACGTTCAAGGTGAAGGTTGAGGATGAGGACAGCGAACAAATGACCGTATACTTCTACCAATACCGTGAGAACGAAACGGATAAGCTCATCGGTACAGATAAAAGGGTTAACACTGGTGAGTATGCAACATGTCAATATGTTCAACCCTTTGATGCTACCTTTGTCTGGTATGCAATAGCAAATGACAGTATCCTTGAAAATAGATCAGATATCTGGTTCTTTACAACCATGCCAACACCACCTGATAATGAACCACCGGTTGCAGATCCGGGTGGGCCATATACAGCAAAACCAGAACAGGTCGTTTATTTTGATGCATCACAGAGTTCTGACCCTGATGGAACCGTAGAGTTCTACCGATGGAACTTTGGTGACGGAAGTAGTGAGATCCTTTCAAAACAACCAACCCATGTTTACAAAACAAATGGGGACTACACTGTTATTCTCACAGTTATCGATGATAAAGGTACTAGTGATACAGAGAGCACAATGGTTACAATCCAGGGGAATCCAAATATTCATCCTACTGCTGATGCAGGGGGACCCTATGCTGCAAAAACAGGTGAGACTATCCTGTTCTCTGGTGTAAACTCAACTGATACCGATGGAACGATTGTGAATTACACCTGGGATTTTGGAGATGGTCAAACAGAATATGGTGAATTCCCAACTCATAGTTACTCTTCTCAGGGAAGCTACCTTGTTATCCTTACCGTTTCTGATGATGCAGGTGGTTCATCCAGTGCACAGACAACCATAACAATAACGGAACCTGAACCGGAGAGTCCCGGGTTTGAACTTATTCTCCTTCTGTCAGTGATCACGTTCTTTGTTATCATGGTACGCAGACGAGATCGACGATAGAATCATGTACCAAACGAAAAAACGGATGAAACGGCCTTTTCAAAAGGCCACTTTTTCTTCACAATGAAGTTTTTAGTTTAATCAATGAGCCATATGTCACAAATGAAAGAATGTGTAATAATGCCGTTGGAATCCTCTGGTTCCATATATCCACCGCAGGGGAAACCTCCTGATGTTTCATCCATTGTTGTTATGTAAAAACCATCTTCAACTGTAGGTCCAATGTTCATGACATTGATGGGGAGGAACCGGAAACCTTGCCGTTGATCATTTTAACATCCTGGTCCATTCCAAAAAGTATCAATGAAACAGAAACCTGTTTTGAATGCGTATGGGGGCATTCATGTTTCAAGAGAAACCTAATCAGTTGCGAACTGTCCTTCATCCTTTGCTTTCACTTTTATCGTATATGCCCCAGTTTCATTCCATATGTGCGATACCGTTACAGATTCCCCTGATGCAAAATAATCGGTCCACTGCTCAGATGGACCATCATCCCCGTCGATGCAATAACGGAGAGCATCTCCATCCGGATCTGCTGCTACCAAGGTATATTCATATTCTGTACCTGCTTTTCCTTTAGCCGGACCATCTATTGAAGGATTCAATGGTGCGGTGTCGTCATTTCATTGTAGCAATGTTCTTAAGAATTCATCCCATGAGACCCCTTGCCAGCTACTTCCCTTGTTACTTGAAAGCATCAATCCATACTTCTCTGCTTGTATATCGGTTTGGACCTTTTGCACGAATTCCTTGATGGTAGTTGCATCACTCATATCTGATTCAGTTGCCCAATCTTGCTGTTCTAGCGTTGTTCTTTTGAGATAGTACAGAGATGTGTCGTCTTCTTGGTCGCCATCGATCAAAACTGTAAAGATCATCTCTTCATTTGAACCAACGTTCTTTATCTGTTGTAATACTTGTTGTTGAGCTGCTGATCATTTGTTATCTCCATTTAGATAGATCATCAATGCCCATTCAGATGAGTTTGTTGAGAGTTGTTGAGATACTGCGACTCTTGAGAACAATGAGACAATGAACAAACTGCATACAAAAAATATTCGTATTTTTCCTTTCATCATTTTGTTTTCCATTTTTAACCCCCCTTATTATTGTATAATAGATTATTAGATGCTAAATCTTTAGAAGATCTGTTTAGATGTATTTGAACAAAACAATAACCATTGTATACAAACTGTTATTTTGTCCAATTTTTATCTAAGTCTCAAGAAATTGTTATCATTTAAGACAAACCATTGAATCGAAAAAGTTATTGCAATCTAATCAAGCCAATCACATAAGCGATTTGAAGAATAACAAGGGATATTGGCATATTTGTTTTGGCATAACAACACTAGTCTCTTCTGACCAAGGGCTTTCAAAACCATTCCTATCGACCGCTTTTACCCTTAGGTTGAAGGTACCAGATGAAACCCATGTATGGGATAGTTTCACTTCAACACCAGATGGGTACAGATCGGTCCATTCAATCTCTGAACCATCACCCCAATCCATACAATACCTAACGTCATCACCATCAAAATCTGTTGTGACAACACGATACTCATAGGCATTATCTCTAAAACCAACTCTCTTACCAACAGGATTAGAAGGTCTATCGGGTGCGAATTGAAGTTTCATCGCATATTTCAAAGCCATATTGCTCAGATCAACATACCCGATATGTGGATACCCTAAAGATGTGACAGCGATAGATGCAAAAGCACCAACACTACCATCAGTATCAACTGGCTCAATGACCCAGGTATCTTCACATTTCAAAGCATAGTTCAGATCCCAGTTCTTCCATTTATAATATCCAACATGAACCCTGTCGAACCTATCGATACACAGTGAACAACCCCAATCATTCCAAAAATACTGAACCTTCGGGTCAATTACAATAAGCTCCCAACGTCCTTCTGTATTTTTTGCATATCGTAAACTCCAATCATCCGTTGTAGATGGCACATCAAAATAACATATATGCGGATCACCTTTTGAATCAACATCAACTGATGTGGATGCATAAACAGAGGATTCATCATCAACGCAATCTATACTCCATCCTGAATCCGAACAAGATGCACAATACAGATAATCATCATAGAAATTAAAATAACTAATGAAAACAACACCTGTTGAACTCACAGCTATTGAACTTCCATGACCAGAACCAAGAGTATCATCAACGACCTCAGTGACCCATTGAGTGCCATCAAAGAAAATATGATTTAATACATGGTTCGATTTATCAAGAAAACTGATATGTGGGTGATCATCGATGTCAAGTGCTAACGAACAATCCAAGCCAACATTACCATCAGATGATAGTGTCTGGATATCCCAACCTGTCTCAGTTTCTTTTGCATATTTTAGATTCTCCAATGTTGCATCATAATAGGCGATATGCATGAGATCTAGACTATCAAATGCAAGGGATGCATACCTACCAACATCACCTAGATCATCAACCGTATACCGAACCCATGAATCATCATCTTTGATGATCACCATTAGATCACCGTTTTGACGATCATAATAAGCTATAGATGGTCTATCATTATTATCAATAGCTATTGAAGAATAGAAACCGACCTCCCAGCTCATATCAAGTGTCTCTGTATACCACAGATCTGGATCAATCATCTGAGTATAAGCGGAAAGATTGATTTTATTGTCTCCTACATGGAAATGTGATACAATGTCCTGGTTGATTTTTACCAGTGGGTCAAAAGCCTGAGATAATGCCATGTTAGAACAAAGCAAACATGGAATCACAAAAACACATAGCATATGCACGGTTTTCATACAACCCCCGACCATCAAATAATATACCAACAAGGTATTAAAAAACCTTTCATCATTAAAAAAGAGAGCCGACGGAGGGATTTGGACCCCCGACCTGCTGATTACAAATCAGCCGCTCCACCAGCTAAGCTACGTCGGCATCAACGAGTTTTTTAGCTGTAATATCAATTCCTATATAAAATTCATGTGGTGCATATGTTTTGATCTTCCTTACATCTGTCTCTATTATTGAAATATGATATTTCTCAGCAAGTTGTATAATCGAATCAATTCGTTCCTGTATCATCTCTTCTCTTATTATCTCATAGAAATGGATTGTTGCCTTATTTTCCAAAATCGAAAAAGCAATGGGGAGAAACTGAAAAGAATCAAAAGGGAGATTCATAATGATCCGATCAGCTTTTAGATTAAGCTTTTTTAATAGGCCTGGTGCATCTAGCGCATCTAACTCGAACGCATCTATTTTATCAAGAAGCTTATTCTTTGCGATATTCTCATGAGCTAAACGGATTGCAACCGGGTTCTTATCAATCGCAATGATTCGTTTAGGGTGAGCATAGGTTGCGATCATCAAAGGAAACGGTGCGACACCAGTAAAAAGATCAACAATCATCTCTCCATCTTTCACAAGTGAAGCAACCCTTCTTCGTTCACCTGCAAGACGTGGTGAAAAATAGGTATCTGAGACATCGATCTTAAGAGTAATACTGTACTCTGTATGGACGGTCTCTGTTTTTCTTACACCTGCAATAACCTCAACAGGATGAACACGGAGTTCACCTGATACTGGTTGAACTGCAACAACCGTGCACGTATGTGAATGAGCAGACAATAACGCGTTCCCAATGTCTTCTTTATATCTTTCCAGCTCGTTAGGGATTTTTACGAGTATGATGTCGCCGATACAATCAAAAGAACTGGGGAGTAGATCAACTAATTCCTCAGGTATCTTTACCAAATCTTTATATGAATCGGGTGATTGTTTTAAAACCTCAAAATCATCAGTGACTACATCATAATCATTTAAAAAAATGTGTTCTGATCGGATAGGGAGTATAAGGTATCCGTTATCCTTTTTGATTTTAAGATTAGTTCTTAACAGTGCATACTCGATCAGTTGACGACGTATATCTTCCCCATTCTTTTTAGGGACACGTACCGCTAACGATTTAGTTTTACTCATACTCCAAAAGAGACATACCACCATTTGACTTAAAGGATTTGCCATAAAAAGGAGATAGTCCCGCCTCCCGGATTTGAACCGGGGACCTGCCGGTATCGGCCATATTTGATAAGAGTCTACAGCCGGCCGCTCCGGCCAGACTGAGCTAAGGCGGGAACAGAAAAGCCAAAACCAGAATACAGGAAGTTATATTTATTAGTTAAGGTCTCTCTACCTCCATATTTGGATGAGATCATGACTTATGCCGTAATAGTATGTCCACGATGTAACACAGCGAAAATAGTTGATACTTCTAAAAGGACAACGACCTGTTTCACCTGCAAAAAACATATCACTCTTGAAAAACAAACCTTTCTCTATGAGACAAACACATTGGAGAAGGCTCAACAAGCACTTGGTCTTGTGAACGCGGAGAAAGATGGGAAAAAAGAAGAATTCAAAGTATTTCTAAGAACCAAAAATAAATAAGGTGTATCATATGGTTTATCGTTATACTTCGTCATTTTACGAAACATTAACAATACAAATCTAACAGTGGGTAAATTGGAGAAGTATCATGGTAAACATTTAACGAATTACCCGGGTGGTAATTAAGCCGCATACACCATCAATCTTTGATGTTTCTGAATGGGCCGGTGATTTTGAAGGGGTGCCTGGACTGAACAGTTCTCTTGAGGGAGTTGACGCAAAAAACCATGGTGTGAAAATGAGCATTGAGGGAGTCGTATAGACTATGATACGGTGCAATGGGTATTTAGCGAATGTGGGGCAGAGATACATTCTACTGGTCATTGTATCTCTGGGGAAAAACTTGTTGAAGCGGTCAACATACCAAAAGACGGGTAGATGACGAAAACATATATTTCTTGACTCTACTCTTTAGTTGCAAACTCCTTTTGAATAATATTCAATCAATTTTTATGCAGGTTCTTCTGTAGGTGCGACTGTCTGTACCTTGGCAGCTATATCTGTTGATGGGGTAAACAAAAACAAAACCTATATAAACAAGGTCGATATTTACGATGAAAACGAAGGTCCGGTGAGGACACGGATGAAGGATGATCATACCCTCCTTAGGCTGGGTTATGGTTCTTCATATAGCCCGCGGTGTGGGCCGCCATCCGGTCAGCCAGGGCTTCATCCAATACATAAACAAAATGAAAAATGTAGATTAAAAATGTATAAGGAGGAAGAAGGAATATGGGAAAAA
>CAYPIF010000037.1:0-11803 GCA_964410735.1 uncultured Thermoplasmatales archaeon | reverse complement strand
ACCACCTCGTGGACGGATACCTAAAGATCTGAGCTATAAAGATCGGATGGAACGGAAATTACTGACGAAGACGGGAAAACAAGTGTATAAAACACGGGGAACATCTGTTGAACCAACCTTTGGGCAGATGAAAAACCGAGGCTTGGGAACATTACTATTACGGGGGTTGCGGAAAGGGAAAGGTGAATGGTTATTGATGTGCCTTTCACACAATTTATTGAAATTGTGGAATGCACAGCCAAATTAGGGGGGTCTCATTTCCCTAATTTTTTTTTAGCATTATGCTATACTAATGGAACATCAAATAATGTGAAAATCGGCAGGATATTATTTTTCAGACAAGCTCTTTTATTAGTTTAATACTCTAACGCTCGCATCCCCACAGCAAGCTGTGGGGTATTCATATAAATAAATAGATAGATAACAGAGCCAGTTTAAAAGGAGTTAAAAGGAAAAGAAACTCAGTAAACATTTAAAAATACATGAGGAATATCAATCAAAAATAATAATTGGTATAGTGATGATGTGTATCAAAAACAGTTTAATCAAACAGATGAAGAAGAATATATACGACTAAGACTGCCTAAAAGAAATCAAAAAGAGATATTCGCTATCGCAGAGAGACTCATGGGTGGATCACGCATCAACGTTATATGTTCTGATGGCAAAGCACGAATGGCAAGAATACCTGGGAAAATGAAACGAAGCGCAAGAGTACGAACCGGAGACCTCCTCATTATTAAACCATGGGATATCCAAAATGAAAAAGCTGATGTCATATACCGATACACAAAAACCCAATCAAAAATATTAAGCAGAAGAAAACTTCTTCCTGAGGAACTCGATGTCTTCTGATGATTTTTTTCTTAACAATAAACAAACAAAAAAAATCGATTTTAAATTACAAAAACTTGCAGATATCACTGGTGTTGATAGGAAGACCCTTGATGAGGTCTTTGATAAAAATACGTTGCTCAGTATCGAAAAACTTATCTCAGATAGAATAATCGATTACATAGATTACCCAATTTCAACGGGGAAAGAAGGTAACATTTTCTTAGCAATAACCCCAAAGAATACACCTGTCGTTCTTAAGATATATCGAACCTCAACATCAACCTTCAAACATATGAATGAGTACATCATTGGTGATCCTCGATTCCAATCGATACATAAATCAAGAAGAGACATTATCTTTGCATGGACATATAAGGAATTTAAGAACCTTCAAAAACTTAAAGAAATCGATGTTTTAGCACCACAGCCAATAAAAAAAATCAACAACATCTTAGTGATGGAATTCATAGGTGAGGATAGACAACCAGCACCAGTTCTGAAGGACGTCCAACTAAAAAATCCAAAAACAATGTATAAACAAATCATGACATCAATAAAAAAAATGTACCAAGAGGCCAACCTTATCCATTGCGACCTTAGTCAATTCAACATCCTCATTATGAATAACAAAGCATATATCATCGATCTAGGGCAAGGAATTTTAAAAGAGCACCCACGATCCATCGAATTCCTCAAACGAGATATTCATTCAATCGTAAATTATTTTAAAAAATATGGTATCAACGAAAACGAAGAATCAATCTATCAAAAGATCACAAAAGAAAAAAAAGAAGGATAATAACATGCGATACATAAGGATACCAATCGAACGAATAGGGGTACTCATTGGCCCAAACGGTGAAACACGGAAAAAAATTGAAAAATACACTAACATTACGTTATCAATAGATTCAGATATGGGTGAAGTAACATTTAACGATCAGAACATAGAAAACCCATTAGACATTTTCAAGGTCGAAAACATTATCCGAGCCATTGGCCGAGGGTTCTCCCCTGAAAACGCGTTTATCCTGCTTGGTAACGACATGGATCTTTTCATTTTTGATATACATGATTATGTTGGCAAAAAACCATCTCATGTCAAAAGACTGAAAAGCAGAGTAATCGGTACTGAAGGAAAAACAAAAAAAGTATTGGAAGAACTCACAGAATCAAAAATCTCAGTATACGGCCATACAATCTCTATTATAGGTGATATCCTAACCATAGACATTACAAAAAAGGCAATTGACATGTTATTAAGCGGAAGTAAACATGCAAGCGTCTATCGTTTTGTAGAGGCAAACATGAAAAAACTCCGTCTAGAATATGGATTCTAAGATAACCAACGGTAATCTTTTAATAGGAAACTGTATTCTGGTCTGATGCTGTTTTAATTAATGCCGTCCTAGCTCAGTTGGTGGAGCACTCGGCTGTTAACCGAGCGGTCGCCGGTTCGAGTCCGGCGGACGGCGCTATCAATTTTTCAATTAATCTTTCATCTATTATCATATATCTTAATTTTTATGGGGTAACTATCTCGTTTAATTTTATAAGTTGTATTAACACAATGTAAGTAACAATTGTTATTGAAAAACATTTAAATACTCTTAATCATTTACAATTAGTGAAAAGGAGAATAAGGAGGGAAGGACAAAAATTTTTTTGTCAAGTTTGTCCCCTATATTTTTTGCCTTTCCTCCTTCCGATTTATTTATCATTTTTTAGCTTTGGAGTAATTTCTTTGTATCCTTTAGGTGCGGGTTTTGGAATCCATCTTTTTTAATGACGACTATCTGTTCAAGGAGTTGGTTGTCCCCTATTGCTCCATCGCACGCTCCGATGAATGCATGTTGGAATTGCTTTGCCTTAAGGATATTTTGAGCATAAAATGAGATCATACCCTCATATTCTCCCTGGAGCCAAATATTGTCCTGTACGTTTATTTTGTATTCTTTGGAGACCGTTGTAAGTTTTTCATTGATGATGAGGTCCTCTATTTCTTTGTCTATTTGAAGGTTTTTTAGTTTGAAAAGAAGGATGTACCCGGTCCTGTTCATTTTAGTATCAGTTACTCGTGCATGGTATCCCCATATAGTTTTGTTCTTTTCCAATCGTTTTATAATTCTCCATGCTTTTTGCCGTGAAAATCGACATTTCTTTGCGATTGAGCCGATGCTTTCATTGGCATTTTCTTCTAATGATGTAATGACCTTTTGTTCGTCTTCATGTATCTTTTTTTGACTGCTCTTTGCCATGTTTTCTGTCACCCTTTGATAGTTTTGACATATTTTCTTTTTGTTATTGATGATATTAGTTTTTTTTCCATCTTTGCTTTCCCCATTGGTAACTATATCATCATATTTATAACTATTATTAGAATAGGTTTACTTTTGGTAAAATATGGTCAAATTATTAGCGCTTTTTTAGAATTTTCCTTGCCTTCTCCGTAACAAAAAGTATCTTCATCTTACCTCGTTTTTTTATTGTTACCAAACCTTTTTCCTGCAAAGAATTGATACGCTTTTGTGTGGTCACCTTTGATATCTGGAACGCCGAGCCAATGTTTTTATAGGAAACTATAGAATTGATCTCGTTCTCCTTATAAATGTGCTCAAGAATGGCGTAGACATCACTTTCAAGGTTAATATCAGAAGTATCAGCACTAGGTGTCTCAGCGAGTTCCTCTTTGAGCAATGCAATTTGTTGTTTCGTAAATAGTAAGGTGTTAACATTAATGAAAAGGATACTTTTTGAAGGGATGATAAGAGAATGTAAATGATAGATGGATCTCATTATTTCCTCAAATGGATAATGAATAAGAAGAAAATCCAACCGATCAACAAAGATTACAGATGATTCGTGGGATTGTAAGAATGATTTTATTTGCTCCACTATCTCAGTTGGTGATGAGATTGTTTGAAATGCATCTATTCTTTCATTACTAAATATATGAAGAGAATGATTTGATAGCAGGGTAAGATCAGAAATATACTCATTTGTCCCACGTGTTATTGATAGACCAGTATATCCCTTTTCAATATAATGCTGCATTCGTTTGAGTATATCCATCTTTGTTTGATCCATGTACAGATAAGCATTTCCCCCAGCAAGCGTTTCCATCCTCTTATCTGTTTCACATCTACCCGTTAAAAGTATCTCGGATGGTTCGTTGTCATTGTTTCGTAATATGACCGATGAAAAGAGCACCTTCGCCCATTTTCCCTCTTTGGTGTTTAATAGGAGGTCCATATCCAAATCGGCTCTCTTTTTTGAGAATATCTCACTGAGATTTTTCTCAAGATCGTCTGGTGAATGAAAAACACTGAGTCTCGTAGGCCTTTTGGCAAGTACCATATTTTTTGAAAAACCCGTAATTTTTTCCGCAGTTCTATTCCAAGTTGATACTCTAAGATTAGAATCGAATGTTGTAATAAATTCTCTGGCATTATCTACAATGGCTATCAATCGATCCTTTGTTTTAGAGAGTTGGAGCTCCGCTTCCTTTTGTTTTGTTATGTCTCTTCCAGTGGTTATTAACGAGATAGTGCCATCTTCTTCTTTAATCGCTGGGTTGAACCTCCACGCTATCCAACACCAACCATCTTTTGTCAAAAGCCGGGATTCAAGATATAATGACTCTTTTCTTCCCTTTATTGCTTGGATCATCGTCGTAAATATCTCTTGGTCATCCTTGTGAATAAACTGTTCCAGTTTTTCACCGATAGGGGTTTGATTTATGCACCCTGTTAACGTTACGAATGACGGGCTCACGTACTGTACACTTCCCTGACCATCGAGTTTTAAGATGATGTCTTGCTGATTTTCAATGAGGAGACGATACTCCTCTTTACTTTTTCTTAGGAGCTTTTCTATTTGTTTCTTCTCAGTTATGTCCTCTACGGTGCCTTCGTAGTAACCTATATCGCCATTTAGGTTGTAGATTGCATATGCGTTTTCTCGAACGCTGATCTTGGTTCCATCCTTTCGGATCCACGTTGCTTCCAGACCCTTGACCGTCCCATGTTTCTTTATCTCATCCTTGAAAAATGATCGTCTATAGTCGGGATGGAACCCTTTTTCTTCAAGATTTATTTGTGCTAATTCCTCAAATGATGAATAGCCTAACATCTTCCAAAGGGTCTCATTTGACAGAATTATCCTCCCATCAGGTGTTGTTCTGTAAATACCAATGGGTGCGAATTCGAAGACTTCTCTAAAAAGACGTTCGGAGTCCTTAAGTTTCTTTTCAATCTCCTTCTGTTCTGTGTTATCTCTAACCAGTGCCAAAACAGTATCGGTTCCATAGGGTGATATTCTTGCTTGATACCATCTTCTTTTATTATTTGTAGGTAAGCTATATTCAACAGTTTCTATACTTTTGTGTTGTAATGATTGTTTTATCGTGTTGTTGATTGATTCAAGATCATCTTGTGTAAACCCCGTTTCACATATGTTCTTTCCTATGATTTCATCAGGGTGGATTGCTAGTTTTTCAGCCTCAAATGTATGGAAATCCAAATACGTTCCGTCCTTATCAATGATAAACATAATATCAGGAATCGCTTTGAGGATTGCTTCATTATTTTTGATGGTTAATTGAAGCTCCTGTTCAATTGCTTTTTCCTTTGTTATGTTGGAAATCGTTGCAATGATACCATTTATGTTTTCGTTTTTTACCTCGTTATATAGAGTAGTACTAGCATAAGCCCAGGATCCTTTCATATGTTGTAGACGAAACTCTACAGTTAATTTTTTTTCATCCTTTTCGTTTAATCTTTCAAATTTTTTTCGTACCTCTGATATATCATCAGGATGTATACACTCCCAGATTTTTCTCCCTGTTATACCTTTAGGTTCATGGCCAAATTCGATTGAAAGGGATTTGTTAGCATATTGTATTGTCCCTTTATTATCAAGAAGTAAAATGACATTTGCTGAATGTTCCACCATCGATTTATAGATACTATCATTCAAGGACATTTCAGAAAATGGTGCTTCTTTTTTTTGTTTGGATGTAGGCATATGGATATTTCCTATCAGTTTTTATTGATAAATTTGACAATGTAACGGAACAATATTGCATATATATTATCGTATTAGAACGTTTCTTTGTTATTGTTTAAAAAACGAACAGGTTCTCTTATTTTGGTTCTCTTATTTTATTAGATATAACGCAGGTCACTTTGGAAATTTATTACAAAGATTCATCATAACCAATAGGAGTTAGAATACGTTCTAAATTATTTGTGAAAGCTACTTAAACCAACGGTTCTTATCCTGCATTGACATGAAATGATGATAAAACCAGGTGCTGCACTGGCCATTGCCGTACTCAGTGTTTCAGCAGCAGCGGTCATAATTGTAACCTGTACTGCTCCTGCATTACTCATCTCATTGTACAGGATGATATTTACAACTCTCCTCATCATTCCTTTCCTTATAGGTCAAAAGTATTACCGTACTGAACTTAGGTCCCTTTCAAAAAAATCGTTCATCCTTCTTGCCATCATTGGTTTTATCCTCGCTGTTCATTTTACACTCTGGATAACATCATTAAAATTAACGTCTGTTGCTAGTTCCGTTATTCTTGTCACCGCTCACCCCATTATTGTTGGCCCTCTGTCCTATTTCCTCTTCAAAGAACATCTGTCAAAGATCAATGTTCTCGGCATACTCATCTCATTTTCTGGTGTTATCTTGCTTGTTGTGGGAAATTACGGTATCTCTGAATTCTCTCTTAATTCTCTTGAGGGTAACATCCTAGCGTTTCTTGGAGGTATCGCTGCAGGATTATACATCCTAGGCGGCAGATATTTCCGTAAACAACTTTCCGTTATACCGTATGCCTTTGTAGTCTACGGTGCCTCAACCATTTTTCTCTTCATATTTTGCATCATGGGAAATGTTCCCATTCTTGTAATCGATGTTCATGATCTCGGTTTGATATTTCTTATGGCAGTGATATCAGGACTCTTTGGTCATACGGTTTACAATTGGTCCTTGGCTCATGTAAGAGCATCACTTGCTTCTGTTGCGCTATTGGGTGAACCCATAGGGTCATCCTTTTTTGCGTTTCTTTTACCTTGGATCCATCAGATACCATCCCATTTTACAGTGATTGGCGGTGGGATTATTCTCACAGGAATCTATCTTACCGCACGTCGTTCTGAGGCTAAAGAACCACTCATTCTGTGAGGAATCTGATGTCATGGTTTGTCTGTAATTGCTTGATCAGATATGAGCACCAATATAGTTTTTTCAGCTTCACTTCTCTATTCTTTTCTTTGAGGAAAGAAAATTCTCCGATTTCACCTGTGAAATCAAAACCTGCTAGAAAGATCGTTTTCGCTTCACAGTGGGCCGCTAAAAAAACGCCTCTATCTCCATCAGTGAACCCTCCGACATTAAATACAGAGGATAATCCCTTTGGATCTGTCTGTATGCTCCCACCGATGCTACCTTTGACCTTCGGCACTATTTCTTTTAAGATGTTGATATTGTCACCGTGAGCATGAACAATTAAAATGCTACCTTGTTTATTCGCTTTGATCTGATCGGAAATCTTCCCATCAAGATCTGTGATAATAATATGTGGACTGATACCATTTTCAAGCAATGCAGAGGTTGATCCATCCGCACAGATAACAATACATCTTTTTTGTAACTCCGTATATCTTTTGATACTTTTAACTAAGGAGGGGCCTGCACCAAAAATAATGACATCCTGCCCATGCAGAATATGTTGCAAATCAGATAATAAGAGTGTGTTTTGTTTTTTACTAAGGATTGATTCAAGAAGGTTAGTAGCCTCTTTATCCTGATCCCAGGATAATAAAATATCCTTTTTGACCAGCTCAAACAAAGTAAGCCACTTTTCATACCTCATCGATTACACCAAAAAAATATTATCAGTATCATGACGTCTGTTTATCCAATCGAACATCGGCTTCCTTGGGTCGATACATATCCCTGATATAATGATGTGTGACAGCTCCTACAATAGCTATCATGATACCAGTCATGGTATTACCGATGAAAAATGGTGTGAAAAACGGTTCAATGTAAAAAGTCTCCGGCCAATTCAACAATGCTTTATGTAGCGATGTGAAAATAGCGGAGGAGATGAATCCAAATGCAAGAATTGAAAAAGGATAGATCCAGTAATGCCATATCGACTGTTTGTCTTTCACATATTCATCGACAACATGGCCAAAGATGAACAGAAGTCCAGCAATAACTAGTCCCCATATGATATTTGCAAGAAATAATAAGGCGGCTAAAAGCTCCAGTTCATAAGGTATATTTGCAGTTGTATAAGATAAAAAGACACTTGCGATGATAATTACGATTGAAACCGCTGAAGTGTAAATCGAAAGCCGCCCAGTGAGAAACCCGGATTTTACCTCCTTGGCAACAGATGAGATCGCTCGCTCCCAACGGAATGCACGGATAAGAAGATAAGCACCTAATGTCAATAATATTGCACCAAAACCGCTGGAGGTCATATCTAAAATAACGAAACAAGCCCAGACAATAAGTACCAGACCTATAGGTAGAATAAATTGTTTCTGTACCTTATCATCATCAAGGATTTTCAAGATCCTGTAATAGGTGTCCTCTAAATGTTTGCTTTGTTTTACAGATACCCGCTGTATAGAAGTAATTTTAACACGTGACTGTATGATAGGTAGGATATAATCATCCTCCGCGCCATCAGTTACAACAATGACATCACTAGCCTGGGTTTTTTCTAAGACCTCTTCAAGTTGCTTTGAGAGTATCTCATCGGATTTGACGCCCACATTGATATGACCGCAGATAGTAGCAATCTCAATATCATTACGTTCCTCAAGCAATTTTTTATAAAGTGATATTGAATAATAGATGGCATTAAGATCTGAATCCTCTGGATCCGCCTCTCCGAAACGTTGGGCTGCTTCACTGTTGTTCTGGAGGCCAATAATCGGACTTTTAAGATGTGCTTTCCTCCCAAAGTCATCATCCCGATCGACATTTAAAATCACCGTCGTCATAATCTACAAGGATGTATGTATGCCAATTATATAAGTATATTGTGAAAGATTAAACGTATTATCATTGGTGTTAAAAAACCATGATATTCGATAAAATGCGCAAACTATTTATAAACGTATAAGAATTGCACTGTGTAATTTTTCCCTAATTTTGAGGAGATATCATGTCATCAGAGGATGTTAAAAAAACTGGAACCACAACCTTGGGTATGGTATGTACAAATGGTGTTGTCATCGCAACAGAACAACGAGCGACAATGGGTACATTAATTGCTCATAAATCAACTCAGAAGTTATACCGTATCGATAACCATCTTGCACTCGCTACGGCAGGTCTTGTGGGAGATTTACAAGTCCTTGCACGATATTTAAGTGCTGAAGCTAATCTTTACAGATTGAAACGTGATTCACCAATACCAGTTCAAGCAGCATCAACACTTATGTCAAATATCATGAACCAGCGTAAATTTGCACCATACTATGTACAGCTTATCCTTGGTGGTTGGGATCAAACCGGGGGGCATGTGTACTCTCTTGATGCAGCTGGTGGTTCGATTCCCGATAGATATACTTCGGGTGGGTCTGGTTCACCATATGTGTTTGGCGTGTTAGAAGATCATTACCGTGATGATCTTACCCCTGAAGAGGGTGTTGATTTGGCTGTTCGTGCGATTTCCGCTGCGATAAGCCGCGATTCCGCATCTGGTGGAATAATCAGTGTTGCAGTGATTTCAAAAGATGGTTTCAATCAGATACCTGAAGAACAGGTTAAAAAGATCATGCAACAATATAAAAAATAAACCTCATTAAACCCTTTCATTCTTTATCTTTCCTCTTACCCTTTCATATCTTTCTCCTTCATTATTGAGATGGAATTTATTAAATGAAACTAAAAAAAGAATAGAACGTGAAATTATATGACAGCTGAAGATGTTTTACGTGAAATTAAAGGCAAAGTACGAGCGACAGTACCACCAAGTATCGATGTGTCGGATGTCGAGTTTGAAGGAGCATTGGTTGTTCTTTATACGAAGCATCCTCATAAGTTTGCGGACAGGGACGATCTTATCAAACAACTTGCTAAGATGCTCCAGAAACGTATCGTCGTTCGGCCGGATTCAAGTATTATCACAAAGGAAGAGACCGCTGAGAAGAAAATCCGTCAAATCATTCCTGAGGAGGCGGAGATTACAAATATCTATTTCCAACCCGATGTGGGCGAGGTAACTATCGAGGTCATGAAACCAGGTGTTGCGATTGGTAAACAAGGGAAATATCTCAATGAGATCCGTAAAAAGATCAACTGGTCCCCTCACATTATTCGAACTCCACCCTTGCAATCTAAGACGGTGCATGATATCCGTGGTTTTTTACGGATGATGAGCGATGAAAGAAAAGATATCTTAAGAAAGGTTGGTCGTCGTCTCCATCGTGGTGTATCACCTGGTGAGAAATACGTTCGAGTGACAGGATTGGGAGGTTTCAGGCAGGTCGGTCGATCATGTAGCCTCTTAAACACACAGGATAGTAAGATCCTTATCGATGTTGGTGTGGATGTCTCCGATGACAACGGTACACCCTATCTTCATCTTCCTGAGGTATTGCCTATTGAAACGATCGATGCAGTTGTTGTCACTCATGCACATCTTGATCACTCTGGTCTTGTACCTTTGCTCTATAAATATGGGTATGATGGACCGGTCTATTGCACACCACCAACTCGGGATATGATGACGTTATTACAAATGGATTATCTCAAGGTTGCAGCAGCGGATGCAAAAAAGATACCTTACTCTGGTGAGCATGTTCGTGAAGTCATTAAACATTGTATCACGATGAACTATGGGGATACCACTGACATCACCCCTGATGTTCGTTTAACACTTCATAATGCAGGGCATATCCTAGGATCATCAATTGCTCATTTCCATATTGGTGAAGGTCTGTACAATATCGCGTTCAGTGGAGACATAAAATACGAGAAAACATGGTTGTTCAACCCTGCAGTGAACCATTTCCCACGACTCGAGGCGATGTTCCTTGAATCAACATATGGGGGGAAGGAAGATTTTCAACCCAGTCGGCGTGAGGCAACTGATCATCTACGTGAGATCGCACAACGATGTTTGAAGAATGAGGGAAAGATATTGATCCCTGTATTTGCGGTTGGAAGAAGTCAAGAGGTCATGATCGTCCTTGAACAACTCATGGCTGATAAAGATCTCCCTCAGGTCCCTGTATATTTGGACGGGATGATCTGGGAGGCAACAGCGATACATACTGCGTATCCAGAGTATTTGAACAACAAGCTTCGCGCGCAAGCATTCCAGAAAGGTAAAAACCCTTTGCTCTCCGATATCTTTATACGCGTGGATGGTCACGAAACACGTCAGAAGATCATTAATAGCCCTGAGCCCTGCATCGTGCTTGCTACAAGTGGTATGATGGTGGGTGGCCCGGTGATAGAATATTTCAAAGCATGGGCTGAGCAGGAGAAAAACATGATCGTCTTTGTTGGCTATCAGTCAGAAGGAAGTTTCGGTCGGCGTGTTCAAAAAGGATGGCATGATATATCAATTACCTCTGGTGGAAACGTTCAGTCTTTTAAATTGAATATGATGATCGAGACCGTTGATGGTTTCTCTGGCCATAGTGACCGTCGCCAACTGATGAACTATATCAATAATATGAGCCCTCGACCCGATAGGCTCTTATTTGGGCATGGGGAAGAATCAAAATGCCTTGATATCTCAAGTTCAGTTCATAAAAAATATAATGTGAATACCATGGCCTTAAAGAATCTTGAAACAACTCGATTCGTCTAAGATCGAGAATATTTATTTGGTATAAAAGAGCCTGTCTGAGAATTCAATTTTATCACGATATTTTGTGCTAAAATGGTATTTTATATTCAAAAAAGCCTCGAGTTT
>CAYPIF010000036.1:0-35791 GCA_964410735.1 uncultured Thermoplasmatales archaeon | reverse complement strand
AAGTTATAAATAACACCCTCCAAATACACGTATGTGTTTATTTTGCATCCCTATTAGGAAACTAATAGGGGTGTAATTAAAAAATGTAACCTACTGAGTTCATAGGCTAGTCGCATCATCTGAATTTTTCTAGTATTTGAGATCTCTGGTGGCATAAGGTACCACTGAGACAGATATGCAATAATCTCTTCATGAAAAAGGAACTCGATGTCTTGCTGTCTCCGTTCAGTTTTCTGTTTCATCTTTTTTGAAGGTTTCATAGGTTGTGGTCGTTCGATGGTTGTATAGGATTCGAAAAACATACTATACTGCTCATATTCATATGGTGACAGAATACCTTCTAAAAAACCAATCTCATATATCTTTTTTAGTGCATCCAATTCTATTTCTAAAACTGCTATCCTATCCTCTGATGAAATATCCTCCTTCACGATGGTTTTCATGTTCTCCCTCTCTACGTATTATTTTATCATTAGTAGGATAAAAAGCTTTTGGAAGTGTTGAGTCTAAACATCCACTCGTACTATCCTTACCCCCATGTATAGAGGTCAAGAAGGTTACCTGAATCATCAAGGAGATATGCGGTATCTTCCTCATTGTTCCATATTGGTGTGGTGCTCCCCCAGAAGAGTTCAGATTGAGTACTCTCACCGGAACCCGTGTAGATGGTGATAGTTTGACCATTATAAAGATAAAATCCTGTTGGAAAGGAAAATTGAGTTCCATCATCATCCTTTAGCATACACCCGGTTAGTTCAATTGAATCAGATCCTGTTGTATTTCCAGTATACGTGATTTGGACATATTCATCATTAAGATTTGTTCGATCATCACCCAATGCATCATAATGAACAGAGGAGATGTACAAAGATGATGATTCAATAATTGAACAGCTCCATAGACCAGTATGATTCTTCATAGCTTCCTCTTGCAAAGAGAGGTATACATCTTTTTTTGAAAAGGTCTGTTTTGTGTATACTTGAGCATACCCTTGTTTTAAAAGTAATTCATTGAAATCAGATCCGTTGGTAAGATATATGTATGCAAGCCATCGGTCAAAAACGTCCTTAGAGCCGGCAGAGGCATCAAACTCGATATCAATCTGTTCATCTAGGAGAAGATCAGTGACATCGCTTTTTGCAATCATCCCATATGACGCAAGACAGTACACATCCGTTATTCCTTCATACTCAAAAGGATTGTTCGATTCTGGGGAAAGTTCAGGTGCATCAACCCCAAGAAAACGTATCGTACCTGTTGACCCATCCGGAAGAATCACGGAAATGGTGTCCCCATCGATCACCCGTGATACCTCAACCCGGTATACTACACCAGAGACTGCATCCCATTGTTTGGAAACACAGCCGGTAAAAGGAGAAACAAGAATCATGAGGACAACGAATGCAAAAGTAAAGGAATATTGTTTCTTCATTGTATCCTCTGTTATCATCGTAGGTGACATCATAGATTAATGAGTTATAATTACCGGTTGTTTTACTAAAGTAGGTAAATATTTCAGGATATTTCATGAAACGCTCCTAGAATTATTTTTTCAAAATATTTATATCGTTGAATCAGTTCAAAATTAATTGGTGTAAAAAGATGGCCATCTATGCATGCCCTAATTGTGGGAGCAGAAGGATACGCCAAGGTGCTCTGTATGTAGGTGCACTTACAGGACAAAAAGATGTATGTCAGGATTGTAATTATAGAGGGATGCCTTTGGTATTTGATACTGAAGAGGAGTATCAACGTTTCCTTACTGAGATCAAAACAGGTGATATTGACCCTGATAAAAAAATCGAGTTAACTGAAAATGAAAAGGATATTATCGCGTATGCCAAAGAAGATACATTCAAAGAGGACAAAGATATCGAGAAAAAACCCTATGGACTTATTGTCCTCTGTGGTATAACCATTCTTTATGCATCATTTTTAACCCCGTTAATCCTAATTTATTTATTCTTAATTTTGAATATATCCCTTGAGATATTCATAGCATCCTTCAATACTCTTCTCATTATCTCATATATTGTCATGGGTATTTTTGTCATCCATGGTTTTATTAAAAGGAAAGCCTGGACATATACCTTATCAGCGTTAATGTTCATTATCGCCGTACCAATTGGTCTGATATTCCTTTATTATCTTACACGACCTCATGTACGTAACTACTTCAAAAAACCAACTTAGAAGATATCAAGTTCAGCTGGTAAGAGATTTCTTTTACTAAGATAGCGAGCTTGAAATGCCTTGTATCTGAACAAGACATCCGCTTTCTCATCTTGAACCTCCCAAGGGCTAATGATCAATAGATCACCTTCCCGTATTCGTGATATCCTTCTTTTTTTGCTACCAGGGATCCGAGCCATTCGTGCCTTGCCATCTGCACATTGGACATTCATCCGTGACCCACCAAGGACCCTGCTTACAATTGCATACATCTCATCCTTTTGCCGTATTGGTAAAGGGACACGAATTATCTCCTGATTCTCCTCTTGTTCCATGGATATCACTCATACAACATTTGCAAATATCAAAAGAAAAACAAGATCGAAAAAAACATCTTATAATCCTACAAAGGCAAATGTATTTCAGTATTACCAATAAGGTTATCCTTTATATCACTTGTTATACTATTAAACAAATGAAAAAAATGGTCATTTTTAACAAATAGTTACAACATAACAACATCATATTATCCCTAATAAACAAAAAAAATGTACTTCGATGTTAAGAACACTACACCGGCAATAAGGTCGATAGAAAATAAAGTATCAGCTATCTTAAATATCATACGCTATGTTTTTCGATTTCTCTGTTTAATTGTTCTCCCAAATGATTGCTTCCTTTTTCAATGGAAACACCCATGAAAGAAACGATTTTTTTACGTCGCCCTCAGACTCAAAACAATCAGTCAACATACACATATAAATTATTATTTATTTACATAAATAATTTTTCTCTTTTTCAATCGTCATATGCCGACAAAAGGACATTTCCCAACATCCAATGTCCACTAAGATAATGTCATATTATTAAAATTATTGAACGAAAGTTTAATTAAATATTAACCAGATATTTTAATTACATTGTAAAAGGGGGAGAATATGAAAACAAATAAATTAAAAGAAATGATGCTTACAGTCTTTGTAACCTGTATCTTTTTTACAATCACCATAGCACCAGTATTACAAAGTGAAACAACAACTCTATCAGACAAGGACCTACCACCACCACTTGAGGTAGACATGATCTTAGACACATCCATCTGTCGTAGAATGTCAATAAGAGAGTTCACCAGTGAACCCGTAAGTGATGAGATACTCTCAACCATCCTCTGGGCAGCATATGGCCTCCAAGAGGATCAAACACAAACCGTTTCCAAAATCGATGGAACATACGCCGCAGTCATCTATGTACTAAATGAAGAGGCTGCATACAAATATGACCCAGAACACCACAGATTAAGCATCTACAAAGAAGGCGACCATCGAAATGATATTGACATACTCCAATACAACGCCCCAATCCAAATAGGCTTATGCTGGAACACATCAAAGGCAAACGCAAATCGTGGCGGAACAGAACTAGGGCAAATAGAGCAAAACATACAATTCATGGCCAACGCACTAGATCTAGGAACTGTGGTCACCGGGCAAATACCACCCACCATAGAACCATTAGGGCGTCCAGAAAACGAAGAAGGATTGATCATCATGCCTCTAGGCCATCCAAAAACACCATACGATTTCAAAGAACGACCCATGTGGATATCAACCCTTCCAAAAATCACCGAATCAACATCAACACTCTCACAAACCATTAACAATCATGAAGAAGGAACTACATTTGAAGGACAACTAACAGATCAAGAGGTTAGTCAACTACTCTGGTCAAGCTACGGTTACTCACAATACATCAATGCTAGTGAACAAGAACCAATCAATCTGAAAAGACATAGAACCGTTCCAAGCGCTCATGGATACTACCCACTTGTCATCTACGCACTAACAGAAAACGGAGTCTATCAATATTACCCAAACATACTCACAGACATACTACTCAATACGTTACATATCATCAATGCACCTGTTGACTTTTTTGGCTTACCAATAATCACCTTCCTAAAACAAACAGTAGACCAAGATGTAAGAAACGATATCTCAGTTCTATACGAACAACCGGAGATAACATCAGCACCGTTGATGATCATACCTGTGTTGGATCTCGAGCATGCAAAAGAACTATCAATCGAATCAGCAAAAAGGTTCTGGTACTATGAAGCAGGTGCAGTAGCCCACAATGTCATGTTAGAATCAACCGCATGGGAGCTCACTGCAAAAATCATCTATGCCAATAACCAAACAGAACTACGAACAATCCTTCAACTACCAGACAACAATATTCCACTGCTCATAATACCAATAGGAGAATAAACGTACAAAGTAAAAAAAGAAAGGAAATTGAATAAAAAACTTAGAGCCGCTGGTGGGAATTGAACCCACGACCTATTCCTTACCAAGGAATCGCTATACCTCTAAGCCACAGCGGCATACTTTTTTTTAATCCTGAATATTGAAGGGTTTATTTTAGTTTTCCCAACGATTCCAACACAAACAAAGAAATCATTGAAAGGGACATATATCAGAAAAAAGAGCAAAAATGAGTTAAATACGAATATATTTAATGCAAAATATTATTGAACACCGTGGTGAAAGCCCTATTAAAACCATTGATCTACCAGATGTACAAGCAAGTCCATCACAATTGAAATTCAAGCTCACCCGTGTTGGTGTTACCGGTGTCAAAAAGCTCATTCGCATCCAAAGACCAGGGATGAAAGAACCAATCTCCCTTGTTGTAAAAATGGACCTTTTCGTTGATCTTCCAGCTAATCAAAAAGGGAGTCATATGAGTAGAAACCTAGAACTTGTCACTGAGATCATCGACGAGAACATCTCAACACCCGTAAAGGATCTAGAGACATTCTGCGCAAAGACCGCTAAACTCCTTCTAAAAAAACATGAATATGCTACACGATCAGAAATACAAGCGGAAGCTGATTATTTCCTAGAAAGAACGTATCCCTCTGGGGCAAAGGGACTTGAACCATACAAGCTCGTTTCTGAAGCACGGGCAAAAAACAACGGTGAACTACGAAAGCTCATTGGCATAAAAGCCATTGGGATGACCGCTTGCCCGTGTGCAATGGAGATCATACGGACCATCGGGAAATATCATGATGGTGACGTACCACCAACACACAATCAACGAAATATTACCACTGTCATGATTGAGGTCCCTAGTGATGACCATAGTGTTGATGCAAATGATCTCATAGACATAGCAGAACATGCCTTCAGCTCACCAACCTATAGCATATTGAAGCGAAGAGAGGAAGGTCAACTGGTATATGATGCACATAAAAACCCGAAATTCGTTGAGGATGTTGTTCGAGATATTCTCTCGTCGATACTCAAAAAATACCAACATCTCCCTGATGATACCATTGTTGTTGTTCGAAGTGAAAGCGAGGAATCCATCCATAAGCACAATGCATATGCGGAAAGAATGACAAGCTTAGGAGAACTCAAAATATAAGAACAGGATTTTATTCATAACAAACCTTTAAAAATAACGTCTGAATTACACACGGCTATGGCAAAATATAGGATTGCATGGCTTCCCGGAGATGGCGTTGGAAACGATGTCATGGAAGCAGCAAAGATCGTTTTAGACGAGATCAACCTTGATGCAGAATATATACCCGGTGATGTTGGCTGGGAATTCTGGAAAAAAGAAGGCGATCCACTTCCAGAGCGGACTATTACATTATTAAAAGAAACAGATTGCTGTTTATTTGGTGCGATCACCTCAAAACCAAACCAAGAGGCACAAAAGGAACTAGACCCCTCATTACAGGGCAAAGGATACGTGTACTCAAGCCCCATCGTTCGACTTCGTCAAATGTTCAACCTCCATACTAATATGAGACCATGTAAAGCCTTTGAAGGTAACCCTCTCAACTACCGGGATGACATTGACCTTGTGGTCTTCCGAGAAAATACTGAAGGATTATACGCAGGTGTGGAATTCCATCCGGTCCCTCAAAATGTTTTTGATGCATTATCAGTCCATCCAAAAATGAAAAAATTCGCAGATACACCTCTTGATGAACTAGCGATATCAACCAGAATCTTTACAAAGAAAGGATGCCAAAGCATTGTTCGACAAGCCTTTGAATACGCGAAGAAACATAACAGAAAAACAGTTACCATCGTTGAAAAACCAAATGTCATACGGGAAACAAGTGGGATGATGATCCAGGAAGCCCGAGCTATTGCAAAAGAATACCCTGGAATCGAACTTTGGGAGACCAATGTTGATGCTATGTGCATGTGGCTTGTGAAGAACCCGCAGGATTACGATGTCCTTGTGTCATCAAACATGTTCGGTGATATAATAAGTGATCTTGCTGCTCAGATCGTTGGAGGCCTTGGTTTCGCTGCAAGTGGCAACATCGGGGACAATTATGGGGTATTTGAACCCACCCATGGGAGCGCACCAAAATATGCGGGTCAATATAAAGTGAACCCAACAGCAATGCTCCTCTCTGTAAAACTCATGCTCGACTGGCTTGGGGAAACAGAAAAAGCAGCAAAACTCCAAAAAGCAATCGCTGAGGTCATCAAAGAAGGAAAATTCAAAACCTATGATGTCGGCGGCACCAACACAAGTCTAGAGGTCGCTCAAGAGGTCGCTCGGAAATATCGAGAACAATAAACAAACCCTTCCCCCCTTTTTTTTAATTTATACTATTAGAAATCCTATCTAGAAAAATCTATAAATGGTAACAGGATAACCGCTTTTGCGTTCGGAGGTTACTAGTATGACAGAAAGAAAGAAAACAATAATAATGGGTGCAGCAGGACGAGATTTCCATAATTTTAATGTGTATTTCCGTCAAAACGAGGAATACGAGGTCGTCGCATTCACAGCAACTCAGATCCCAGACATCGCTGGGAGAAAATATCCTAAAGAACTCTCAGGAAAACTCTATCCAAATGGAATACCAATCTATGAAGAAGAAAAACTTACATCTCTTATCAAAGAACAAAAGGTAGAGGTCGTTGTATTTTCCTATAGTGATCTACCATACCAGTATGTTATGGAAAAATCAGCCATTGTCAATGCTGCAGGTGCCGATTTCATGCTTCTAGGCCCTAACAGTACTCAGATAGAGTCATCAAAACCGTTGATTGCTGTCTGTGCCGTAAGGACCGGTTGCGGGAAATCACAGGTATCACGAAAGATATTTGAGATACTAAGAAAAAAAGGATTACGTGTGGCAAGTATCAGACATCCTATGCCCTATGACCCAGATCTCACAACCCAGATATGCCAACGTTTCGCATCCTATGAGGACCTTGATAAATACAATTGTACAATCGAGGAACGAGAGGAATACGAACCCTACATCGATATGGGTGGTGTCATCTACGCAGGTGTTGATTATGGAACGATCCTCTCAGAAGCTGAAAAAGAAGCTGATGTTATCATCTGGGATGGTGGCAACAATGATTTCTCATTTTACAAACCAGATCTTCTTATCACCATCGCTGATCCGCACAGACCCGGGCATGAAACAAGTTATTATCCTGGCGGTGTGAACACACTCGCAGCGGATGTTATCATCATCAATAAGGTGAACACTGCGAAAAAAGAGGATGTTGAAAAGGTTGCATCAAATGTGAAAAAGGTCAACCCAACCGCACAGATCATCCATGGCATTTCAGAGGTCATCGCTGAAGATGGTGAAAAAATCGAAGGAAAAAAAGTCCTTGTCATCGAAGATGGACCAACCGTCACCCATGGAAGTATGCCGTATGGTGCTGGAACCGTCGCAGCCGAACAACATCATGCTGGTGAGATAGTCGATCCGCGACCATTTGCTGTTGGAAGTATCACAGAGACATTCAACAAATACACCCATCTATCAAAGGTCCTACCAGCAATGGGCTATGGAAAGAAACAGATGAAGGAACTAGAGAAAACCATCAATAATTCAAACGTGGACCTTGTTGTCAGTGGCACACCAATTGATCTAAACCGGGTTATCAAACCCTCAAAACCAATGATACGAGTACGTTATGGTGTTGGGGAAGAGACAGCAAAAGAACTTGAAACAATCGTTGATGCATTTACAGCCAAGCGGCTGTAACATCATTTTTTTTTATTTTAGATTTTTACCATACAACGCGAATTGGGCAAGTAATGTCTCCAGTTGGATATGTTCATTACTCCCCTCGGTCATTCTGAATTCGATCTCACCAGTTTTCTCAATAAGTTGGATCTTACTAATGTCCGGAATAGATAGGTCAAAGATAGACCGGTGGATCTGTTTGATGATATCTTCACCGCTCAGACCATATTTATTGAGAAGATCATAGAGTTTATTTCGAGCACCCATGAAATCACCTTGTAGCGAAGTAGAGATTAATGCTTCTACATCAGCTGGTTTTGCCGTGGCGCTTGTCTCATATAAGAGTTCAGCTGTGATCGTATTACTGATCGAAGCACCCACTTGAAGCACGTTAATAGCTTTTCGAAGATCACCCTGAGAAACAAAGATAATGGTTTCCAATCCATCAGGTGTTATCTCAAGCCCCTCATTTTTCGCTATCTTCCGCATATACCTCTTAACATCATCAGGGGTAAGAGGGCTGAACCTAAAAACAGTACAACGACTCTGAATCGGCTCAATGATCTTTGATGAATAATTCACAGATAACACAAATCGACAGATATGCGTGTATCGTTCAATGGTACGTCGAAGAGCCGCCTGCGCATCAGTTGTAAGAGAATCAGCCTCATCCAGAAAAATTATTTTAAATGGATACGAACCAATTGGAGCAGTTCTAGCAAAATCCTTGATCTTACCACGGATGATACCGATGCCACGTTCATCACTAGCGTTAAGCTCATGAAAATTCGTTTTCCAGGTATCGCCATAGAGTTCTTTTGAAAGAGCTAACGCAGAGGTTGTCTTACCAGTCCCAGCAGGACCAGCAAAAATCATATGGGGAACATGCTGAGTTTTCACATAGGCCTGTAACCGTTCAACGATATGTTTCTGCCCTGCGATATCACCAAGCTTTTTTGGACGATATTTCTCAATCCATATGTCATCCATGGTACCATTCACAAATACTGTAACACTTATGCCGTGATTAATGTTTTTGGTTCAAGAACTCAGAGATCATATTTGGTAGCTTAGTAAGATATGTTGAGAGTTGATGATCATCATGAACGAATCGAACATGTGATTCCTGAACCTTGGAAAAATCAATACCCCACCTATTTGGAACAACTTCGTCCTCTGTCCCAATGATTACCAAACTCTGAGCTTGCATCTTTTTTGTAAAAAGTTCTGGGTCCTGCATATCCTGCAAGATCCTTTGAGGCATATCAGAAATCCGTGATACATCAACATCAGGCGGTATTACTGCAGGGTTCAACAGAATCAATTTTTTTACTTGATCATGATGAACAGCGGTTTCCGCAGCGAGGAAACCTCCAAGAGACGAACCGATAAGTGTAACAGCAGGATCATCTTTTATTATCTCATAGATACTCTGTAGACAATCAGCTATCACCAGATCCTCTGGTTCGCATGTTCGATATTGTATCGGTTTCGCATTCAATGTTTTTTCAAAAAGATTTCCTTTCGTCCCATCTGGGCTGGAAAGATACCCATGAATATAGTATAGCATATCGTATTCACCTCAATTTTTAGCATCTGAAATACATTTCACATATACTGTTCTATTCCGAGGACCATCACCTTCATACAAGAATACATGTTGCCAGGTGCCAAGGACAAGTTGGTTATTCTCCACAAGGATTAATTCACTAGCACCAAACAAACTGGCTTTGATATGAGCATCACTATTCCCCTCAGCATGCCTATACGAATTGTTCTCAGGTATCAGTTGTTCAAATGTATGAATGATATCCCTGCTCACATCAGGATCTGCACCCTCATTGATGGTCACACCTGCAGTAGTATGAGGAACAAACACAATGACATAACCGTTTTCAATTTGTTGATTCCTAATGATATCTTCAATATCTTTTGTAATATCGATCATCTGATTTCGTTTTGAGGTTTTAACCTCCATTGATTGTATCATACGGATTCAAGGTTAAATGAAATCACAGTATTTAACCATGCTTGCTAACACTTAGCATCCATACCATCTGTGAAATCAATGATTAAAATAACAACACCATCAAACAGATTTAACATGGATTTAATGTAAAAACATCTTAAAAAATAAAGACTAATTTTAATATCAGCCCGTTAATATTTTTTTAAAAATAGATTTGTTTATATAATAGCTAATTGATTGGGATTTATCCAGAAAAAATATAATTGAATGCACTCATAAATGACAAGTTGGTGAGAGGGGATACAATTTGCCTACAAGTGTACTAACAGAGGTATTAGCTTCTATACCACTAATGCAATTTATACTTCTAGCCTATCCTCTCCTTGGTGCAGGAATCAAATATGTTGATTCCGCTTTTGATGAAAAAACATTCAGTAAAACCCATGCAATCATTATCGCCCCAATCATAGGGGTTTTTTGGACACTGGTAATGTGTATCAATGATATTTCAGCAACAATCCTTATGGCAGTTATGCTTGGAGTCTTCTTTAAAGGTAAGATTGACAACATAGCCCATGCAATTGGACTTTTAAGCATCATAATTTTCTATGCATCTATTGTTGTGTTCATTGATGGTACAGGTGTTTATCCGATACCGCTTCTCTTTCTAACAGCTGCTGGCGTCCTTGATGAAGTGGGGAACGACATCATAACCTATAATGATAATTTTCCGGACAAAACTCAGTTTCGATACAGTTTTTTCAAATATTTCTTTGGAAGAAGACATTTCATGAAAGTCGCATTAATCTATCTAACATTCATAGGGGTATTTCCTCTTTATTTCCTCGTAGCATTCATCTTTTTCGATGAAGCATACATCATTGTTGGATTGTATAGCCAATCAAGAAAAAAGAGGAGAGCATAACAAAAATAAACAACGTTTTAGATACACATAGATGATCAAAGGTTAGAAGGATGGAAAAAAAAAACTGTGATGTATTGGTAATCGGTGGTGGGCCTGCAGGATTAATAACAACTCTATCCCTCTCAAATAATGGATTTTCAACTATTATTTTGGAAAAGAAAAAAACAATAAATAATTCTACATTGAAATATGATATTACTGAAGGAAATCAAATTGAAAAAATATTAAAAGAATTCAATATTAGGCCAAATAAAATATCGCATAAATCAGAATGGATATCACCAAATAATAGTTACATATTAGAGTCTAAGATTAAGGATTTTTATTTTAGAAGATGGGGCGGAATCAACTCAATTGAGACTGATTTATTAAAAAAAGTGACTGAGAGCGGATCAAACGTATTATTTGAATCGAAGATCAAATCCGTAAAAATCAAAAATAAAAATATCGAAAGAATTTTAACAAACAATATCAGTATTTCACCAAAATATGTTGTATTTGCGGAAGGTAAAACCTCGAGATTTGAACGTTTTTTGAATATAAATTCAAAAATATTCAATAAATTCATTGGATTTGGTGCTGTGATTAAATCCAATATAAAAGATATAATCCCACATACGAAAATTTACTTTGACAAAAAAATTGCTCCAGGTGGATATATTTACTCTGGATCTGTCGACTTCGACACTTTTTTCTGCGTAGTGATCGATGCAGACTTTACAAATTCGATAGACTTAAAAAAAAATCTAGAATCCTTCATAAAATCGAAAATGAAAGATACGAAAATTTGTAATTATTTTGAAGGGGTGGGAATTTCTGGATTAAAAGATACGATAAAGGGAAATGCTTTGTTGGTTGGTGGAAACGCATTATTTCATGATCCGTTCTTAGGATATGGAATTAACTTTGCAATAGAATCTGGTTATTATGCTGCACTTTCAATAATACATGATAAACAAGAGATATACTTAGATTATACAAAAGCTATACAATCCAGAATGGAGAAAATGTTATTTGCTAGAGAAATTATGAAAAAGGCGGATAACAAATTTTTTGATAATTTAATAAACGCGTTGAATGGGAAAAATCCTGATGAGAACAGTAAATTTGTTGAACTTTTAGATCTTTTTCAAGATTAAAAAATGATAAATCAAACGGATTCTTTGAAATTTATATCAAACATCTTTGCCTCTTCCACAATCTCAGATGAAGATTTTAAAGCAGCTGGTGCAATTACACCTCTTTCTGAAATTTTTTCTTCCATTAATTTGTCTATTAAAATTGTTGGAAGAATTGAAACCATTAAAGATGTTGCTGTTGCTAAAGGATTTTTATTTATTGTCTGTGCTATATCGATCTCCGTTGAAGCAGTATATCGCTTGACCTCACCTTTTGCTTGCCCTACAATTTCTGTCAAACAACATAATTTCTCGCTGGTTATTTCACCTTTTTTGAAATAATCTAAAAATAAATCTGTCGGCTCAAACGAACTTGATAAAAACTCTATGATATCTCCTCGAACATTAAACGATTCTCGGACTTTAACTCTTAAAAGTTCTGCTATAATGTCATTGATATTCATATCATTAAGTAAAATATTGCCACCCACCTCAATATAATCCACAGGTAAATCGATAAAATCAGGTATTGTCCTTAATTCAGGATGGCCGTTAAATATAGTTATCATATTTTTCCCAAAAGGTTTTGGGAAATCAACATTTTTATATCGTTGGTGTGATTCTAGTTCACGTATTACAGAATTTTTATAGACTGTTGCGGGCAATAAAGTTTCTAATAAAAGAATATATGGCGACCAACTGGAAACCAATTTTTTTGATTCTATCATTTCTGTAAAATAAATATGAATAGCATTTATTCTATCATATGAAAAAACGTTTGCCGCATGTTTGCTAAGAATATCTGAAAAACCTGGAGATGCACCAGCATTAGTAATTGCGATTAAATTATTTCTTTGAAAATTCCTATTCAACTTCAATTGATCATCAATGGAGGTCTCTCCAGGTATATCCTCATAATCAAATGGATCTGATGCTAAATCGATATAATGGCATTTTGATTTTAAACATGCTTTCATTAAAGGTATATTACAGATTGGAGATGCCGCATTTATTACAATATCTACATCCGCAAATAATTGAGTTAAATCGTCAGAGTTCACATCGATTTTAAACGATTCATAATTAATTTTTGGGTTTATTTGTTCCAATTCATTGGATAATTTTCTAGAAATTAATTCGCTATTATCAATTAATTTAAGTTCATCAATCAATTTTTGTTTCGACAATTGAAAACCAATAGCAGCTCCGGAAGAACCACATCCAACTAAAGCTATACTCATGTTAAAAAATCTCCTTACAAACTATCCTTTCTATTCATCCCAAAAAACTGATAAATTAAACGTATCATTACCATATCTTAAGCTCTCATTTGGTTTTCTTGTTCCTTCTCCAGTTACATATGTTAGTAAAAATGGTTTATCCTTAAAATACTCTGATAATTTTTCATGAACCTTGTAAACTTTGGAACCAAGTGTATCTAAACGTATTCCACAGCTAAAGATAACTCCAAATGCTGGATTATGCGCTAGGAATGGATCTAAACATATATCAACAGCATTAACTAGTTCTCTTCCACCAGCAGAAAGCACATATAGATTCTCATTTTTTATCTGGTGAACCATACATAGAGAGCTACCGGATACAAGAGCAATAACATCAATAGCTATCTCATCATTATGTTCAAAACCTATAGGATAATACAAAGTCCTACTATGGAGCAATTCTTCTGTCATATACGAATCAGGCCAAGACATCATTTTTAATAATTCATTTACAGCAGGTTTCCCATTAATTTTATAGATAAATCTTTTGTCTGAACTTAATTTTGTGACCTTAAATTTTCTATCAGTACTAGATAAACCATGGTCCCGCCGTATATCAAATTCTAAATCTGTTCTTATAGCCATTGCAACAACAGAATTTTGCAATACCTCCTTATTAAAAAATTGATAATTACTCAAAAACATATTATCATCCATAGCAGACCCACTTAGGACATAATAATCTTTGAGCGATTTAGTTAAATCTTCCAATACTTCTTCTTCCCGACCCGGACCTTTACTTAATAAGTATGAAGTTAACCGAGTTGTTGCATTTGTTAGAAAACCTGGCATATCCCTAAATACTCTTCTACGACCTAAAAATGGAATTTGAAAGGTGAGACCACCCGAAATCACATCGATTAAAATACCATTTTTATAAACAGATTTTTGCATACTATTTAAAATCATGTTCGCACAATTTTTTGCTGCTCTCGCAGGATATTGTTTCGTCTTATGGCCGACACCAACAGCAACATCCATATTTGGATATGAAACTCCAAGGGCAGTAGCTCCGCGAGTGTAACAACCCTCATTATTCATAAAACCTGAAACAGTTCCACCAACAAGTGGAATGTCATTTGACAATACATCCCACACACCATTTAGGAATTCCTGCAGACCCCCATACCTTTCATAATGAATCGTAGAGAATAATATGAGAAAATCAGGCTCACAACCTAATTTCTCTACTACAGTTTGAGCAACATCTCTGCCGGCTTCACGAGCATGCCATAGACGAGTCATCCCCACTGCTGAGTTAACCTTTGATTTTTGCATTGAAATTCCTTCTTGAAATATAGTTAAATCTTCCAAAATTATACTTTAATAATTCTTTCTTTTTCAGACCCTATTAAGAGTTTTATTATATCTCGTCTTGAATTCTCTAACTCGACTTCTAATAATCCTTTATTTGCTAAAGCAGGAATAATTGCTACAAGTGCATTTTCAGTATCTGGAAAAACATAAAACAATGCTTCATAATTTTGCATTCTAAACTCCATCTCCTCAAGTCCAGTTTGAGAATATTCTCTGATTACACGAAATACATCATCCATTGCCCGATGGATAATATCCCATGTCTCATAAATCTCAGGTTTAAATGCATCTGTTCCATTTGTTGGCATAACACTGATCATATTTTGACGTGCAACCATACATGCTAAAATATCATCTAATCTTAACAAATCATCCAGTACTTCAGCAATTGGATCATTGCCCATCCTTTTTTCACCATCCGTATAAAATAATTAAACCAACTTGAATTGAAATATTTTTCTATATTATCTTTACGATTTTTTTCAAATTACTGGACCCTAAGTATTTCATATATGTATGATGATGCCTATAAGGAAAACAATGAAAACCTCACCTTTCCAATTGCTTACAATCTTCATTTCTTCTTATGGCCCCCAATACTGGTGGCCAATGGACCAATCGCATCATAAAAAAAATGGAAGTGATCCACGTTTTGAGGTTATCATTGGGGCGATTCTTACACAGAACACTGCATGGTCCAATGTGGAAAAGGCAATTGTAAATCTTAAACAAGCTGATATGCTTGATATTTTGGCAGTTGTTAATTGTGATGTGGAAACATTAAAACAACTCATTCGACCGTCAGGTTTCTTTAATCAAAAGGCTCAACGACTTAAAACAATGGCACTGCATCTGAAAGATACATATGATAGCAACCTTGATCTGTTCTTTGATCAGGACCTCCAGAGTCTTCGAAAAGAACTATTGCAACTTAACGGCATTGGCCCAGAGACCGCAGATTCAATCCTCCTTTACGCAGGGGATAAACCCATCTTTGTCGTCGATGCCTATACAAAAAGATTATTCGGACGGCTTAATCTCTTAACTGATCTTTCCTATGATTCTATCCAAATCTATGTTGAATCTGATTTCTCCCATAAGTTTCCAGAGGCCCAGTTACCTCAGATGTATAATGAGTTCCATGCATTGATCGTGGAACATGCGAAACGGTTCTGCAGAAAAAAACCAAACTGCTCTGGTTGCCCTGTTTTTGAGTATTGTAACTATCCAAACGGGGCTCTAGAGTAATTCATCTATCTTTTGTCGTACGATCTCAGCAGGGATATCAGGTAGCGATATCAACTGTGTTGTCCCAAGTTGTCCCTTCCCCGACATCTTCAATGTGATGAAACCTGCGGTCTCTATCTCTTTGAGATAATGCCAGAACATAGTATGAGCACGGGGTGTCTCCTCATGTTCCTCACAGACCAGTGCATAGGTCTTTTCCGCGTCACCCGTAAGAACATATGCAGTCCCATCGATCTGCAATCGTTTTGCAATTGCGTCAAGAGTGAGGAGTTGATGCCGTTCAAGATTACGTAGTTTCGTCTCTGTGACCACTGAATAGGTTTCTGCTTTTGCTGCTCTGACAAACTCAGGTGTAACCTCTGTTCTATGATTCTGATCCGCTGCTCTCCCAGCCTTTGTTAAAAGCTCGATTGCGAAACGAGCATCCCCCCATTCCTCAGAGATATCCGCTATAAGCTCAATACTATCCTCCTCAACAGTTGCCTGATGGAATGCAAGTTGCACCCGTTGAGTGATGATATCGTAGAGCTCCTCGCGATTATATTTATCGAGATTTATTAGATTACTTCGTTTAAACGTGCTTAATGCTGCCGTATCTAACAGTGGGAGGACATCATGCTGAGATATCAAAAGAAGTGATACAGGTATCTTATCTTGAAATGTTTCATCGGAAAACCTGGTGAGATTATAGATCAGATCTGATCCGCTTTTCTTAAGTAATGCATCCGCTTCATCGAGAACAACGAACAATTGAGCTTCTCGGCGTTTCAATTGTTTTCGTAATACTTCCAGCATTTCTTGAACTGAGAAACCTCTATCGGGGAACCGGGGATCGAAATGATTGAGTATCCCAAGCATCACCATTGCATCTGTTGACCGTTTCCTGCAGTTGATATGTACATATTCAATGACAACGCCTTTTTTTCGAGCGGTCTCTAAGAGGTCTTTGCAGAACATCTTTGCCATCGCAGTCTTACCTGTCCCGACAGGTCCTTTGATCACTGCATGTTGAGCAATATTTGATAAGAGTGGTTTATAGAAATGAGCGAGCATACGAAGTTGATCATCCCTATGGAGGAGTTCTGATGGGACAAAATCAAAATCGAGTGCGTTCATGTTTTTTATAACAGTTGAAGAATTAAGTTCATCCTCAATAATCGTTCCCATAAAGACTCTGTAATGCTTCCAGGTCATAAAACTTTATCTGAAGCTCAATGGTTTCAACTATGAGGGGGTAATTTTTAAAGCCTTTGTTTTCATATGATTGTTTCATCATGGATGCTATTTCTGCTCAAAAACAATCATTATGGTTCCTTCAGGACAATTTCCGCCGTTTCTACCAAACCCATCCCATTGAACTTCCTGATAGGTTCAGCAGACGAGAATATGCGTTCATCTTCTTTGGCGGAAAAGGGATGCTACGGCATCTTTCATTTCCTAGAAAACAACCATTCCAAGGTTTCCTCATCGATAAAGCACCGATGCATGCCTATTATTCAACTGCATATTATCAACGACCGGATGCACCAACGATGCAGGAGAAGGGTTGGATGGGTGCAGAGCTCATCTTTGATCTGGATGCTGATCATCTCCCAAACGTGGAAACAATACCATATGAGAAGCAGTTGGAACTTGTGAAAAAAGAATTCATCAAGCTCGTGGATGATTTCTTGATGAAGGATTTTGGTTTCGAGGAACACCAGCTTGAACTGCATTTCAGCGGCGGGCGAGGATATCACTGCCATGTGAAGGACCCACGGGTGTTTCAGTTAGATAGTGGTGAACGGCGAGAGATCGTTGATTATATCATCGGTCGTGACCTCAGGGACAATCTTGTATTCCAGGATCATACCACTGAGAGAAAACAATATGGCTCACGAAGTTTTTCAGGAGGAACAACCCTGCGGATGCCTGCTCCAACGGAACCAGGATGGAAAGGAAGGATCAGTAGAGGCCTTATTGAAATAATCGAGGAGATCACAAATAGTGAGGATCCTATCACGAAACTTGAAGAATATGGTGTGGAGAAACAAACAGCTGAGAAACTCCTTGAAGATCTTTCAGAAGAACGCATCCAACGAATCAAACAGGGCCAACTTGACCAATCCAAAACAATCCGGAAATTCTTTCTCAACAATGCTCTTCGGAAAACAGCGGTATCGTTTGCCTCTGGTGAGACCGATGAACCGGTGACCTGTGATGTAAAAAGACTTATTCGTTTGCCTGGATCACTTCATGGAAAAACCGGGTTTCAGGTAACAAAGGTGACATTGGATAGTTTAAAGGATTTCGATCCACTCACCGATGCGGTTGTATTCCCAGATGAACTTGTCTCTGTAGAGGTCATAAAAGAGACAACGATCCAATTAAAACAAGAGACATATAGGTTAGAAGCGGGGCATCATACGATTCCTTTGTATGTCGCAGTATTTTGTCTTGCCAGAAGGATTTGTGTCCTTAGTGGATAAAATCATCATCTTGTTTGTCTAATAGGAAATCAAGGATGATCTTGTTGAAAAGAGTGGGTTTCTCAATGTGAAAACCGTGAGTACCGCCCTCAACGACCTTTAATTGTGCATGTGGAATGTGTGATGCAAGATACTCTGAACAGCTTGGCATGACCAGTCGATCACTATCACCAGTTATAACAAGTGTCTCGGCCATTATATTTTGTAATTTCTGTGTGGTATCATGATGCGCGATTGCATCAAGTTGTTTGAGGAAGGTTTCACCATGCGATGGATTCATGAGATCGCGTTGAATAGTCTGGCCGATAAAGGTCTTATTCTCAAGTAAAAATGATTCGGAGAAAACCTGTTTAAAGAAATAGGTTGCAACCTTTTCTAATAACACATGGCGGGGTTGAAGTTCGATACGATCATCACTGGTACCTTTGAGTACCTGCCTGATTCCCTCGATAATCATTGTTCGCGTCTCAGGATGTTTTGCAAATGTTGCACAAAGAATAAGCTTGTTCACCCGTTCTGGATATCTGACCGCAAATTCCTGAGCGATCATACCACCCATCGATGACCCCATGATATGTGCTTTTTCAATGTGAAGATGATCTAAAAGTGCTGCTAAATCATCAGCCATCAACGATATTGTATATCTTCCGAAAGCCCCTGTGCTTTTCCCAATACCACGATTATCAAAGAGAAGAATGGTGAAATGAGCCTGCAGATCTGGTATCTGATGTATCCATGAGTTATGATCTGCACCTAATCCCCCAATAAGCACAAGCGGCGTTCCTTTACCAATGAGATGATAATTGATAGTAACTCCGTTCACTATTGCAAATGGCATACGTAGTCCTCCAATCGATCTAATGGTGTTTTATACCAATATTGTATCCGTAAATGATTCAAGAGGGTTTTGAAAAAAGTCAAATTACCCCGAGACAACATTATTATAATTTATCTATATCCTTAATCCTATGATCACCGTTTGTAAGGCAAGAATCAAAGACGTTGAACATATTATTCCTTTCTGGCGGAACTTGATGAAATTTCATCAAGAACTACTCAGTGAGCATAACCCGGAACTAAGCGAATTCTTTGTAACAAAAAAAGATGGTGAACAGAGGTCCATTGAGTTCTTAAAACATCAGATCCGATCAAAAAATGGGATGATACTCGTAGCAAAAGAGGAGGAAAGAATAGTTGGATATACCAATCTTATGATAAAGGAATATATACCTTTGTTTGAAATTGATTGGATAGGAGAAATCATCGCCTTGTATGTGGATGAGACATATCGGGGTAAACAAGTTAGCTCATTGTTACTTCAAAAGAGCAAAGAATGGTTCAAACAAAAGGGAATTCATCATGTTATGTTGAATGTATTTCCTGATAATCATCATGCAAAAGAAATCTATGATCACTGGGGGTAATCCTGCTTTCTTCAGGATCTACGGCTTATCATGTAACAAAAAGAATCATCTTTTGAGCCTGTCTGAGAATTCAATTTTATCACGATATTTTGTGCTAAAATGGTATTTTATATTCAAAAAAGCCTCGAGTTTCCGATAACAAAACATATGTTGGGCGATCTTGAATTATTTCTCGGACAAGCTCTTTTTTTAGAATTTCATAAAACGTGAAAACAAATCATTTATCAAATGGCAGGACATTCTTCGTAATGGCATATGCATGGATGATGAAGAATTCAGTTATAAGACCTTACGAAAAATCCAACAATCTGAGAAACAATCACCTAAGGTTACAAAGATACCGAAATCATTCTATGACGATGTGAAAACCTATTTAGATGGTCTTCAGAACCAGCTTGAAAAAGAGACAAAACATAAACGACAGATGCTACTAGCTGATGAGATCCAAAATATGGAAAAGATCATCACAAATATCTATGAGCAGCGAGAAAAAAAGATAATAATGGCTGCGATGTCACGGGTTAGGAGCGGTAATCCACATCTCCATGATCTCCTTGACCCTGAACTTAAGCTTTTTGATGATCTACAACAGGTGCTAAAGGGTGCAAGGAAAAGGATACTTTCAAACGAAAATGAACCTGAACCCCTCCTCCCTTTGACCGATTCGGGCCCTGAAATCCAAGACAGAGAGGAAACAGAAGAAGCAATTGATGAAGAACCAGTGATTGAAGAAGAACACAAGATTGTCAATGATCATGAGATGATCCGGATCGTTAAAGATATGCCCACCTTTGTTGGTACCGATGCGAAACAATATACGGTTAAGGTCGGTGATGTGCTCAGCGTCCCAGCCCAAATGGCAGATATGCTCGTGAAAAGACGGATCGCTGAAAGGATCGATATGAGCACATAATGAAATGTATAACACCAACGTTTTATCTGACCCTCCAGTTGTTATGGAGCGGATTTTATCGGTAAATCACCCAAATTTTTTTAAAGAAGATGTTTTTACTGCAAGTGAATCTTATAGATAAGGACCAAAAAAAGGATTTAGGTCGGGGTAATCGTATGGAAGCACTAGGTAGACATATCATTGTAGAGTTTTATGAATGTTCAGCAGAAAAGATCCATGATGTGCATCATATCGAGCAGAGCATGATACATGCTGCGGAGATCGCTGGTGCAACAATCATCAATAGTACGTTTCATCATTTCTCACCATTTGGTGTTTCGGGTGTCATCGTCATAGAGGAGAGTCATCTTGCTATCCATACCTGGCCAGAATATCGATTTGCAAGCCTCGACCTTTTTACCTGTGGTGATTCAATAGATCCCTGGGTCGCATTCGATTACCTGAAACAAGAATTCGGCGCAGACCATTCATCAAGTATCGAACTTCAACGTGGCCAACCGCACCTCCTTGAACATATCGCACTTGATACACCGGTCGTTCGAGATACCGCAAGCAAAATGAAAAGACCCGTCAAATACAACAGGAACATCTGGTTCACAGAAAGAGATAACAACATCGCCCTCTCCTTACGACACAAAGGTGATCCATTATATCGGCAACAATCGAAATATCAACGGGTGGAGATCATTGATACCATCGCATATGGAAAAGCATTGATCCTAGATGGCATGGTAATGACCACAGAGCAGGATGAATATGTGTATCATGAGATGATAGCTCATGTACCATTATTAACACATCCCCATCCAGAAAAGGTCCTGATCATTGGTGGTGGTGATGGCGGTGGTGCTCGAGAAGCATTGAAACATGATTCCGTGAAACAGGTCGATCTTGTGGAAATCGATGAACTTGTTATCGAGGCATGCAAACAGTATCTACCCAATTTGTCAAATTCCTTTGATCATCCAAACCTAAACCTCTATGTAGAGGATGGTATTGAGTTTGTGAAGAATTGTCCTGAAAAGACATATGATGTCATCATCATCGATTCGACCGATCCAGTTGGACCTGCGGAAGGGTTGTTCACCAGTGAGTTTTACAAGGATGTATACCGTTGTTTAAAGGATGACGGTATCATGGTCGCACAAAGTGAATCACCTCATTTCAACACCACAGTATTCCAGGAGATATATCATTGCTATGGGAACATCTTTGGGTACAACAATGTCCATCCCTATCTTGTTTACATCCCCACCTATCCCTCAGGTATGTGGAGCTTCTCATTTTGTTCAAAAAACCATCTTCATCCTGTCAATGATCTTGATATGAATCGACCACGTCAGTTCACCAGTGAGCATCATTTGAAATATTACAACCCGGAGATTCATACCTCAGCATTCATGCTCCCCACATTTGTCAAAAATCTTCTTAACCAAAAAAAGGATATCACAGTGAACGAGCAAACAACATCAGCATAACAAACGATCGCACAAGATTTGAAAAAGAGCCAACAAATCATTCCAACACCTATTTCCGTTTAATTACATTTTTATATGACCTCCTTATTACCTTTCAAAATCAAACAAGTGCTAAAAAGGGTTCACATATGAAACGACCGAGGAAAATCAAGACATATTGCATGCATTGCAAGAAGCACACGGAGCACGAAGTACACCGTATCAAAAAATCAAAAGCAAGCGAGTTGAAACAAGGACAACGTCGATTCAGACGGGTCATGCGTGGATACAGAGGTTTTCCAAGACCAAAACCTGAAGGCCGAGAAAAGACCAGCCGGCGGGTTGCATTGAAACTTACGTGTGTTGTCTGTAAAAAAAGTCATCAACCTCCAGGTCAACGTGCAAAAAAATTCTCTATTGAGTAGGCGAAAGGATATGATAAAACCAGATAGTAAATTCATTAAAGTGCGATGCAAGGACTGTGAAAACGAGCAGGTTCTCTTTAACAAACCAAGCACGGTTGTTTCTTGCCATATCTGTGGCAGTAAGCTTGCTGTCCCTCGTGGCGGTAAAGCAGATATCAAAGGTGAACTCCTCCACGTTCTTGAATAAGCATATCTAGGTCTCTGCCATGTTAAAAAAAGAATACCCTGAGGAAGGAGAGTTCGTAGTTGGTACCGTTAATAAAGTACAGAATTATGGTGCCTTTGTTTCTTTAGATGAATATCCAGATAAAGAAGGGTTCATTCATATTGCAGAGATCGCAAGTGGATGGGTAAAACGGATACGGAACCATATCAAGGAAAAACAAAAAGTGGTCTGTAAGGTCATGCATGTCGATACATCCAAAGGACATGTGGATCTTTCATTGAAACGGGTGAACGACCATCAAAAACGGGATAAGATCAAGGAATGGAAGAACAATCAAAAAGCCACCCGTTTGATGGAAATGCTCGCTGAACTTATCAACAGATCCTATGAGGAATGCTATGATGAGTTCGGTAAAGACCTGATTGAAAAATATGGTTCGATATATGATGCTTTTGAGGATACCGCTTATGATCTTGACAGCCTTGAAAATGAAGGGTTTCAGGGCGACTGGATTGAAGCATTCAAACAGATCGCGCAGGATAACATCGCTATTCAATTTGTTGACATTAAAGGCTATCTGGATGTCCGATCATGGGACTCAGATGGTATCGTTCATATACGTAATGCACTCAGCATGGCAGAAGAAAGTGAATTCGAGGATGTGACCATTGAGATACATTATCTAGGTGCACCACATTTCAGTATCACGATACGAGCCCCAGATTATAAGATCGCTGAGGATGAAATGAAAAAAGCTGTTGCTCGAGCTGAAGAAGAAATTGTGAAACATGGTGGGGAACTCACGTTTCATCGGAAAATGGAAGAGTAACAAGATATGACATTACTTCATTATTGTACTACTTGTAAGGAATATACCCTACAGGTTGATTGCCCCCGATGTCAGGGGAAAACAATCATCAAGCAACCCCCCCGGTTCTCCCCACAGGATAACTATGGAAAATACCGGCGGATATTAAAAAAACAACAAAAAAAGGACTGATAACGAATGGACCTTATCCAAGTGAAATATACTGGAAGGAAGCCGAAACTAAATAATCCCATATTCATAGAGGGCCTCCCAGGTATCGGTAATGTTGGGAAACTTGCTGTTGAACATCTTATTGATAATATCAAGGCAAAAAAGTTCGCGGAGATCTATTGTAAGGATTTTCCACCACAGGTTTTCATCAACCCAGATGGAACGATTGAACTGGTGAAAAACGAGTTCTATTATTGGAAGGCAAAAAAGAAAGAACAAAGGGATATCATTCTTCTTACCGGTGATTACCAAGGGTTGTCATCCCAGGGTCAATATGAGCTTGTTGATACGATCCTTTCTATCGTTGAAGGATTCGGTGTTCAAGAGATCTACACCCTCGGAGGATATGGTCTTGGGCATGATATCAATAAGCCCCAGGTGCTCTGTGCAACAACAGATAAAAATCTGGTTTCAACGATGAAGAAATACGGAGCGGTTTTTAAGAAAAATGAGCCCGGTGGCGGTATCGTTGGAGCAAGTGGTCTTCTCCTTGGACTTGGGAAACTTCGAGGGCTAAAAGGTGCCTGTTTCATGGGTGAGACCCCAGGATATCTTGTTGATCCGAAAAGCGCAAAAGCAGTTCTTAAGATACTGATGAATCTTACAAAGGTCGATATCGATCTTTCAGCTCTTGAGAAAAAAGCAAAAGAGATAGAACAGATCGCTCAGCAATTACGAGAGATTGAGACCTCAACAAAAGAGAAACCTGAGGATCTTAAATACATTGGATAGAACTATCCAATTTTTCCCTCATTTTTTTATTCCATTGAGATGTTATATGTTTTTTCAGGATTCTCCTGATGGATGATGGCGAGTTCATCCTCTGTTAATTTATTATTTCGTAAAAGTTCAAAGGTTCGTTTCGGAACAGTTTTAGGGCTAAGCACAGCACCCGGTCGACGAGGGTCATCGATGTAATCTGTTTCCATCATGAACCGTGTTCCTTTGAATGCTGCTTCCTCGATGTTCTTTCTACTTGCAAGAACTGAGGGGATAAGACCATGGTTCTCTTCAGGGTGAACCAATGGTGGTGCGAAATGTTTCACTATCTTATCCGCAGAAAGACCAACCTTTCGACCCATGTGGACGAGTTCCTCACATTGCTTGCTTGTCGTCGTCTCCGTGTGAAGAACAACAGCAGTACCAACCTCTGATGCACGTTTCATACCATAGGCTAGTATCTCGTTTGAGTCAGCCATCACCTGGGATTCAACGGGGAAATGAGGCCGCCCGATCTCACCAATGGCGATACATTCTCCGTCCTCACAGAGTTTAGCAGCCTGGTCCATACCCTTTTTCATAATTTCAATGGTTTCCACCCTACCAAAAACATCAATGAGCGCTAAATAATCAATAGGGTACGGGCCAACAGTGGTATAAACGGTTACATCAAGATTTTTTCTGATCTCTTCTGCCATCACAAGTGTTTCCCTGTAGACTGGTCCATAACTCTTGTGTTCTATAACTGTTTGAACCATTGGATATTGGCAGAGGGTAAAATGAGTACCACCTGCTTTGATGAACTCTTTTACCGCGTCAAGATATCTTCCATCTCGCCTGAGATGCAGATGATTATCGTAGATTATCATACATTCACCAATGATAGGTACGTTGAAAGAAAAGAAATTGGTTTTTGTATAAAACCTTTCTCCGACCAAATATCTTAGAAACGATATTTGTTCTTCTTTGTGAAATAATAAGAAAAGGTCCTATCCTCTCGAGGTTCTTTCCCGGTTATCATCTCAATGATACCTTGGGCTAGTATCCATCCGAAATATCCCATGAAAAAGGTGAAAAAACCGGTGATACTGTATCCAAGGATGACCTGTAGATAGTTTTGACCACCCGTGATGAATAAAATCGCGATACCAACAATAATGAACAGGAATATCAAAAGGAATATCCATCGTAACGCATAAATGGTCACCTTCATCGTTTTAAATGGTATTTCCTCCAATGGTATTTTCCGATCGATGAAGCGAGCCCATGATGTTTGCGATTTATGATGGTATTTTCCTGGCAACCTTTTTCCTCCTAAAAATATCTGGTTGTTTGTGCAAGTGATCCCAAATATCAGTAATGGCAAAAATGTTATAAAAAGCTATTTCGCAGTTGCATGTGCAGGTATTTTTAAAATATATGTTTTAAAACAATCATGCGTTTGAGATGATGCTGATCACATCACCATCTTTGAGCTCATGGTCCGCACCAATGACGCGTTTGGCCCGTACATCAACCGCCCGGATGAAATGATCACCGATATCAGTATGGACCTTATATGCAAGATCTTTTGCGGTACTCCCTCTTGGAAGTAAAAACGCATCAGGTAGCACCCTGCCCTCTTTATCCGTGAGATGATGATCATCTTCAACAGGGTAAACAACGATGAGATCTAGCATCTTTACTGATTCTTCGATACATTTTTGGATACCGGTGGAACCAAATCGTTCCAAAACATGTGTTTTAATATATTGAAGACCCTGCTCTTGTTTCTCAGAAAGCCCCTTTTCAGCATTAATCGTGAATGTGTTGCCACCCCGAACATATTCTATAAAACCGTTATCGGCTGCATGTGTCAGCGCGAGTTCAGACCCTGCACTCGTGGGTATCACCCGATACCCAAGATCAGAAATATCCTTTTGTTTTCTAACTAATTCTTCAGGGGATATATCAATTTTGTTATATGCTATGATCATTGGTTTACTTGTATGACGAATATGATCTGAGAGCTTTAACACCTCTTCCTCGGTCCACTGAGATGGTTTATTTGTATTCAACCCAACCTTTCGAAGCGCATCATTGATATGTTCCTCCCTAATGCCAAGACCTGTTAACTGTTCAGCAAGCAACCGTTCGATCTTTTTACCCTCAAGTTCACATTTTCGTGCAATGGTATCAAGCCCTTTTTTGATGATCCCATTCATCCAATAGGTTATCTCTTTCTCAAGAAATGAGATATCATTAAGAGGATCATAGCTACCAGAATTACAAGGATTCCCCTCCGCATCGGTACTCCCTGATGCATCCACGATATGGATCAATGCATGTGCCTGACGAAGATCATCAAGGAATTTATTGCCAAGTCCACGACCTTTGAAAGCCTCAGGAACCAAACCTGCTACATCAAGAGCCTCAATGGGGACATACCTTGTACCATTAACACATTTTGAGTTCTTTGGATTGCAGGTGACATGGAAATCCTGACAAGGACATGGTTTCCGGATGAACATGACCCCATGATTTGCTTCAATGGTCGTAAAAGGATAGTTTGCTATCTCTGCATGAGCGTCCGTTGCTGCGTTAAAAAAAGTTGATTTTCCAACATTTGGTTTTCCAACAATACCTATCAACATACTCATAAAGGGTTACCCCAATTCTTCATCAAGCATTCCAATTATTTCAACATCATCCTCGAATCGTCGTTCGTTTTCATCTTCCTGAACGTCATAGGGGGCAATAAAGTTTATCCCTTGTTTTGCAAACAAGGTCCCGCGGGTCACAGCGGTCTTTGAGATGTGGATCTTTTGTGCTGTGATATCAGAGCCGATGCTTGCATCCTCATCGATTCGTATACTGCCATTTGTCTTTATTGCACCTTTCACCTCAACATTTTTCCCACAGTAGATTTCCCCTTCGGCTTGGATACCGCCATGGATACTGGTCTTTTCACCGATGAACGCCTTTCCCTTTGCCTCGATGGTACCCCGAAGTTTACAGTTTTTCCCTATACGAATATCGCCATCGGTTTGTGATGTCTGAAGTCCTATCATGGAACTATTAGGAATAAAAAGGAATATTTCAGATATGGGAATGGTATCTCCTTCGTTTTCCTCCATTTCTGCAAGGATCCGCTCAATATCCTCACTATGACCCATCTTAAGAAGTTGTGAAAGATAAATGAAGATGTATATGACAATGGGGATCGGACTACGGATATTGATCCATCCTTTGGCCTCAAATCCTTCTTTCACCTCGACACTGTCCCCAACATCAAGATCACCAGCAACGGACAAACGTCCGTCCACTGTTACTTTCTCACCCATATAGACATTTGCATGGCTTTTGACATTTCCACGTATCCTTGAGAAGATATCAACTCGAACATCACCAGTACTTTCGATATCCCCATCGATAATAGCATGTTCCCCGATGAAAACCCTTCCCTCCGTTCGTATACCAAATTGAACGAGACATCGATCCCCGATGATAACATCTCCAGAGGTAATGATCGCTTTTTGATCAAACTCGGTATTATCAGGAATAACCAGCATTCGTCTATCAAAAACCATACCAAGGTGATATCAGTTCCGTTGTTATAAACTCAGCGGAAACAATAAATATATCATAAAAAGAATATTAAATGTGGCTTATTCAGTAAGCCACACTTCATCGATACGAGTGTACTCTGCTAGCTCCTTTTCAGTAAACCAAAGACCGATCTCAAAAGCAGCAGTATCCGGACCATCGGAACCGTGAACAATGTTTCTTCCAATGAATTGTCCAAAATCACCACGGATCGTTCCCGGTGTGGCCTCTTGCGGATTGGTCTTACCCATCATAGTTCGCACCACCTGGATAACATTCTCACCTTCAAGAACCATCGCCACAACAGGTGATGAGGTGATATAGGACACAGTTGGTTCAAAAAACGGTTTTCCTTTATGGATACCATAATGTTTCTCAGCAAGCTCCCGGTCCACAGCAACAAGTTTTAAGCCGACCAATTTTATGCCTCGTTTTTCAAATCGATGGATTATCTCACCGATAAAACCTCTCTGAACGGCATCAGGTTTGATCATAACAAAGGTTCGTTCCTTTACCATATTCAATCACCAATAGGTACTTTTTCAGCTGGACGCATATATCATGGATTTATAGAATTAACGCTCCAGTTGCAAAGGCTTTTCCAATAATGTAGAGCGTCACACTTGTTAGATTAAAAAGTATATGAGCAGTAATCGATGCGTACAAGTTCTTTGTTTTAATCACAATATATGCAAGAAGCACTCCAATGAGACCGGTCATTATCGCAGGGATTACATTTCCTTGTGAAAGATGTGCTAAACCAAACAAGAGTGATGTGATACCGATAGCCACATAGTTACCATATAATGAGTTTATCTTCTCAAGGAGAAATCCTCTGAAAAAAATCTCCTCTGCGATAGGTTGAAAGGTGCTGAGAAGAAGGATCGAAGGGATTGAAAAATAAAGTTCCAAATCCTGAATGTTCCCCGCATCCTCCGTATTTACCCCCGTAAATTGAAGTGCCACACTAAGAACAATCATGACAAGAAACGCGGCAATCGCTGTTATAATACCCCATACAATCGCCATATCCAATCCATCAGTACGTAAACGTAACCTGGATATCATTTCCTTCAGACGAATATGATTCACTAGAGAATACCAAATGAAAGGTACGAGAATAAATAGAAAGACAACAAACACAAGTTGTAACACTAACATGAATACTTCCATGACCACAGTAAATTCTTCAGAAAGACCAGTAAGTTGATCTGAAGCAGTATCTGAACTTGTAACCCCAAAAAAGGTGATAATAGGTAAAACAACAAACATCAAAAATGATGCTGCTACAAACAATAAAGCTAAAATATGTGCTGGTTTTCGGTAATTAAAATCCATGAACCACCAAGATTCATTGGCGTTTAATAAAAGTTTTCTAACCTATCAGGAAACCCCCCAAACAAGCACACATAAAAGAGATATTGATATCTCTAAGAATGAGGATGAAGACAACGGTTCGTTTTCATTCTCATTCTCTTATTCTTTCTATCTTTCTTCTTTTACTTATCGCCTGCTCTACGTAGTGAAATTCGTGTCGGATTACACGAATTTTACTAACCTATCTGAAAGTGAGCTCTGCTCACACACGTGAGGGGTATGTATGAAAAAAACATATCCTTCTTACGTTAAATCATTACAGAAATATGGGATATCAACACCACAAGGAAATTATCAATCTGATTTTTGTTTTTACTATTTTTGTAATGACTGTAAAAGATGCTCGATTACAAAACCACAATATCTGAAAGATAAGAGAAAAAAATGTATTCATTGTAATTCAGAAAATATTACAGATCATACTTTACAAAACCAAAATTACTCTTGGATGGGAGGGGTATAATTGGTTAATACAACTAGTCTTGACGATAGTATAGAACAACTGCAACAAAATAAAACTGAATGGGAGGAAATAAAGGAAAGATACCAAGAAAAAAACTATTATTGTGGGGTTCACAAGGTCGCTAATTTACATGAAAAAACAGTAGCACCGTCAAAATGTGGAATGTTCAGTTGTGAAATATGTAGACCAAAGAAAGTAATTACCGTTGTTAAGAATATTAGAAAGCTAGTTTACAAATATGACATGACTCGATTTTTAACAATGACTGTTGGAGGGGATGAAATACGTTCAACGATGACAGTAAAACAAAGTTTCTATTTTTTAGAGGAAAAATTCAGGGAATTAAAGATATTATATAAACGTGAATTTGGGCATAATCTGAAATATATTAAATTAGCAAGAGCACATAAAGACGGATATTGTCATTTCCATATTTTGATAGATCGTTACATTCCCAAAGGATGGTTGAATGATGCCATGAAACGGATTAATACGGGATATTGCAATATTAAATACGTTGATCCCCAAAGAGTATCTGCATATCTATCTGCATATCTGGAAAACAAAGAGCATGAATGGTTCATTCCAAAAGGGATTAAACATTATTCCATGAGCAAAGGATTATCTTTTGAGAAATTCACACCAAGGGATAAATGGATTTTTTTGAATGTATTTCCTAAAGTAGCACAATTTCAATCTCAGGAAACAAGGGAAAGAAACAGGATATTTGCAGTCTATCAATGGTTAATGTGGAATGGAGGACATGAATTATTCAATAAACCACCAGCTGAAGACGTTTTTAATTTGCAATATCCTTCAAAAAATGAGATAAAAGTTATTAATAGTATAATTAATTGCAATAATAAATTAGATATTGAGGAAATGTTGATAAATACATAAGATACTAAGGTGTAAATATGACTCGTTATAAAATGTATGGGTTATCCCATCGGAGTGATAAGAAGTTATCCGAGATCGAGGTTATGACCTCCAAGAGTTTACGTGGTCGGAGAGTGTATGTTAAAATCCCTGGACAACAAGATTATGTTATCGGATTCAGATCCTTTGATGGCAAAGGGATCGTGTATCATCATCCTAACGCTATGATGTTTCGTTTTAGTTTTTTCCGTGTTTTATCTTATGCTCCTTTGTTTTCTCATGGGAATCGTCATCATCGCGGGCGTATTAATATCGGTTCTCGTTTTACTCGTTGTTTGGATAAAGCAATCCTGCAAGAAATAGAAGTTTGCAAGGATCTTGAACCAGTGTTCAAGGGTGTTAATGTTTATCGTCTTCCTGAATCTGGTATTCATTCAGGAGGTACAGATATAATCGTAACTAAACAAGAGATCCCTGAACATCTTTTTGAAGAACGGGAGTATTATGAAGGTCATTCCCGTTATTGGGTTCATGATTCAATTATGTCCATTGAAGTACTCGGTACATGTTTTGAAAGTGGAAAACGTAAATTTACATTCCCACCTGGTAAGAACTTCCTGCAATGGGCTAACGATTTGATGAATAACGGTACAATCCCTGTTATTGCATGGAGAGAGGGTGTTAAGGTTTATTATGTACCTTTATTCCCTTTTACGGAGGATATTATCAAACATGTATTCTTTACACGTCACGGTGAGGATAGATGGAGATATCGCCAACGAACCAACCTTTCCCCTGTTGATGCTTGTGATAACCTTAGAATGGATGCCAGGGGCTTATACAGGCATTTAAAGGGGTTATACGAGATTTAAGCTACAGGGTTGAAAAGAGGTTCTATACTTAAGATATATAGTTTGATAGATATCTATATATATGATATATAGATTAGTATTAATTGCACATCGCTACCACAGTCTTGTTTCTTTCTATTTGGAAATGGGGGATCTCTTTTTTCGGGTGCAATGATTCCCCCATTTCTTGCCATCTTTTTTAAAATATACATTTTTATGTATATATAAATAAATCATTTTTTACAAAGTTTTATTAAGGTATTAAAGCTACTAGGTTAACATAGAAATCATTGCTCCCATGATGATTTTTGTACCATCAAATGCCATAGAAATTTTCACCTCTAGGAAATTAAAATGGCAAATAATGGGAAGAAACAAAAAATACAAGTTAAGAAAAAAATTAGTGAAAAGAATAAAGAATTGCTATTACAGCAACAAAACGAGATCAGAGCTAAATATGGTCTTAGACCATTGAAGCGATTGACATACGAAACTTTTTTTAAAACAAACAATAATAACAGGTCTGCACCCAAAGGAAAATACATTCCAGATAATGGGGGAATGTATCAATGAATGACATGATCCTAAAGAAACACAAGGATTATGTTTGGGGGAAATACGGAAAGCGAAGTACAAGACTAGTCTACACAGATCATCCTAGGGTATTTCTAAGAGATATCGGTAAGCCACTAGACCAAATAACAAAAGAAGACGTAAATAAATGGGTACAACAAAAATACGATACCAACAAGAATAACGGAAATGTGCTACGATTTTGGATTGTACGGCAATTCCTAAAATGGGCTAAACGAAAAGATTTGGAAAAAGTAATACCAAAACTAAGCCCACAAGATGCAGGGAAACAATCTTTAAACGGGGAAAACCTAGGACAGCTACTGTCAACAGTTGAAACATTAACACCATTGCACCGTCTAGTGATCTATCTGGAAATTGATAGCATAAGAAGACCAAACGAAATCAGAAAAATTAAAACTAGTGATCGGTACGGAAACAAACTTACATACAATGGAAAGACTGGACCAAAAGATTGCGAACTAAGTCCCCGATGCATGAAAGCATGGGATGAATATCTGATAATCAGACCAATGCCAGCGACAAACGAAGATAACAAATTCCTGATACTAAACGACCATGTGAAATATAGAGGACAACGTCTGCAATCAGCAAACATGATAACAAGGGTTGTACGAGAATGTTGCATGTTTGCAAAAATCGAAATACCAAAAGGAGAAAACCCATCGAATTACCTGATAAAAAGAACGGGAATTTCATGGATGTTGGCTTCAGGTATTGACCCAAAATTTGTCCAATACCAAGCAGGGCATAAACATCTAAAACAAACGATGGATTACAACAGATTGCCAGACGAGGTCAAACAACGAAACATATCATTGTGGGAAAATAAAAGTAACAGCATAAAAGACAAATTGCGTTCAGACAATAATAAAAGTTTTTAAATATGCCTGCCTGATACCAGTTTCAAGGAACAACGGGCCCGTGGGGTAGCTTGGTCCATCCTTTTAGCTTTGGGAGCTAGAGACTCCGATTCAAATTCGGACGGGCCCACTTGTTTTCTTTTCATTAAGGAATGACCAATAGCATTTACGTGAATTCTTAATCATCCTTACTTTCTGGTATTCTAAAAAATCGGTAATGTCATATTTATTGCATAGGTGCATTTATTCATGGGAACATATTTTGATGCTTCATCTTTTAAGGTATCATAGGAGATATATGTTGTTTTCGAGATATCCGGTTCATCAACTAAACTAACGGTTACTTTTATTATTTGTAACCTTGTAAGTTCAAATGAAACAGTTCCAGCAGTTTTTCCAAATGAATCAGTAAATGCTATATCATTTAAGTCTTCGAGATCTTGATTGCCCTGCTTATATACTTGAATCAATGCTTTGCACCAGCATTAGGCACGATCTCATCATCATACATATATTGACTAAAAACTTCAATGTTGAGTGTTGTCTGTATATCATACATCTCATTAAGAGCATCATCAATTTCTTCAGTTTCTTCACATCCACTAAAAACAATCATCAAAAAAATCATCGTCAATCCAATTGCAATGTGTTTTTTATTTATTTACCCTCACTTTGTATTATGAAATACTTTTTTTTATCCCACATTCCGCACTTTTTTAAGAAAAACATCTCATTTTCTTAATTTCTTCATCAGCCAATGAATCCTTCATCGGCAAATCACATAACTCTCATGCAAGACTACAGTACTCTTTTTGTTTCACATGTTCTTCTCCTCATTAAACAGGTTGTTAAACCTTCTTAAATCTCCTAAAGAGATTTTTCAGTCTCTCAAATGATCCGTATTCTTTTTTACCAATGGTCAAACGCCAATTCCATACACTGCCTCATACTCTTTCCCAAATAAAGACAACACTTTCCGCGGTGTATCTCGAATATTCATCACTTCCAATAACATACCATCCGTATCATACAACACACTGATTCCTTCAAACACTTGAAACATCCGTCGTATCGTAGGATGATCCGTTGGTTTCCCTTTCTGATCCGGAACAGTCTCATGAACCTCCTTTAACTTCATACGAAGTTTCCGTTCCGCAAGAGCATACACCAAAAGCCCCAATCCCATGATCATCACCATCGCCATGATCCGTTTCTCATTTTTCAGAAACAAGGAATGAGCGAAGAACAATGGATCCTTTAAGAAACGAAATCCTCGTTCCACCTGTTGTTGATCCTTATATCCTTGAACAATGTCCTCATCAGATAATTCTTTATCAAACACATTCGTTGCAATGATGAAACGTCCTTTCCTCAGTAATTCCTGTTGAACCTTCTCTTTATCATCCTTTATCGTTGCATGAACAAAGAACACAGGTTTCAACGAATCTGTGTTCTTTGACCGTCCGCGACCACCAGAAGTTTTCCGTTTCTTTACAATTATCTTCACATCTTGTACGGTATGATACCGCCATTTCTTCTGCAGCGTTTCCACTGCCTGCAACGCATCAGCTTTACAATTGAACTCCTGTTTAGAACAATGCCAGAGTTTCTTTTCTATCAGTTCTTTCTCCTGATGTATCCTTTTTTCCAATGTCTTTGTTTCACGAGCATAGGCTTTCTCAGAAAAAACAAGGATCCATCGTTGCCGAATACCACCATACATCATCACCATGCTGATCAAATGATACCCCTCTAAGGTCTTGCTTTTCTTCAAATCATCACTTTTTATGGTACTGATGAGCTTTTTAGCATCAAGTAATGTCTCTGGAACACGAGAGATCCATCGAAGATCCTTTGGAACAGATAACAGATTCTTTTTCGTATAAAATGCACTATCCCACACCCAAATACGATCCTCACTCCACACACTTTGTACTGATTCAGCATAGGTCTTAGCAAGGATCTGGAAATGTTCTTTATCTGAAGTGTTCCCACTCAATGTTTGAATGAACACTGGAAGGTGGCGTCCAGTGATCAGTGAGACCACAAACTGTTTTAGATCCGGACGGTTATCCTTAGAAAATCCATGAGTGATAGAGATCGGCGCAGCATCAATATCACCCTTAACCGGAATATATTCTCCTTGAAGACTCATGCTACTGGTATCACTATGATAAAATAGATTGTTTCCTTCATACTGTTGAGCATTGGCTGCCACACGCATGAATGTTTCTTCAAGACCTGCATCATATAATTTATCCAGGGTTCGGCCGAGGCAGTCATCATTGAAATCATCAGCGTGTACTCCTTTTCCAATGAGGAGTTCCACGGGTTTTGTGCGAAAGAACTCAGGGAAAAGATATAACGGTCGATCGACAAAACCAAGGGTGTTTAATGTCATTGCTTTCACGGCTTGACCACAGGTAACTTTTTGCCTGGGGTCTATACCAATGATTTTGTTTATTTCTTCTTCTAGTTGGATTTCGTTGCAGACTGCTGCA
>CAYPIF010000035.1:0-5483 GCA_964410735.1 uncultured Thermoplasmatales archaeon | reverse complement strand
ATAGTTCAAAATTTTTGGATTAATTCGTTTTTTCGCGCATCCCATCTTAATTAAGCAGACATGCCATGTCTGCTAAAAAACTATTTCGGGATGAAGCCTTCTGTTCATTAGATGCATTCTAATAACAATAAAAGAAAGAGAAATTGTTTGCCGAATATACTCTTTATTCATTTAACTCGATTTTATCAAAGAGAAGTTCATAGAATTGTTTTTTCGAAACTCCTTTAAATTTGTAATGCAAAGTTTAAATTGTTTAAATGCAAGGATTGAAAAGCATGTAGCACGTTTTGTAAGGGTTATTTAAATTACAATTGAATAAAAAATATAGTTCTTTTAGTTTGGTTCCGCTGATGTATTTCTATCGATATTGAATATAAGATATGAAATGATAAAAAATCTCAGATTATTAGTGAATCCTCTCTGCAATACCTGTTCGTAGACACCGAAAATGATTTTCATCCCTGATAACCGTTGATTATCCCAGTAATTCCCTTCCCATTTATTTGATGCGGGAAGTTGCCGGTATGTGAAGGATGCATGAACCGTGTTATTGATAAACGTGTTATGCTGGATCGTAGTGTTATAGGAACGCAGAAGGCAAACACCCTTTCTATAGTTCGATGATATCATATTGTTTTCGATGATGTTTGGTCCATCACTATCCTGCAGTAATACTCCACCGTCATAGGACACTCCGGACTGAACACCATTTCTAAAAATACTGTTATTCCTGATCGTAGCATCAGTTTTAATGATCGCTATACCTGTATCAGAATTATCATAAATCTTATTGTTCTCGATAGTAACATTCGTGAATCCTTCCTTGATAAAACCATCTCCAACGGTGATACCATCGAGAGCATTATCATGGATATCGCAGGATTGAATGCAAATATTAGATTTCCTTAAACCTTCTATAGTGGGCGATACTTCTATACCACCTGAGAATGATCCTTCCTCATCACCGTTATCATAGATCTCGCAATTTCGAATGGTTACATTCGATGATGAAAGTACATATATACTATGGTAATCACAGTAGCGTATGATGCAATTTTCCAATAGGATATCATTTGTGAATGTAAGTCGAAAACCACAATCACTTTCCTGCACGAAACAATCTATTATCTGCACATGTTCGCCATATACATTAATACCTGCATGATATCCATCGAGTATACTGTTAAACACATTGAACCCCCGGATAGAAACATTTGATGCCAAAATGCTAACAGGCGTACCGTTCCTCTCTCCGTTGATAATTGTCATATCTTTTCTCTCACCGATTAAGGTCAATGATTTATCCACTGTGAGAAGTTCATTATAGGAACCACGGTAAACATATATAGTATCTCCATTGTTTGAAGCATTTATCGCATCTTGAATCCTTGTAAAATCAGCGTTTCCATCGTCATCAACATACCAGGTGACCGGTGAGATGGTTGTTTCAAAAGTGTTGATACTGGAAACATTGATGGTACCAATGAATCCAAATATTAATCCGAGAAGTACAAATCTTTTAGCTATCTTAACAATGATCATATCAAAATCAACTTAATATCATGAATATAATTTTTTATTAGTATATTAATCTTTTTAATTTAAATATTGATATGTTCGTCTCCTGTCTTCATTTTTTATTAAAATATTTAATCTTGAACAATATGTCATCAATTATAATAATTATAGTCAAGAACCTAACACAATGAACTTATCATAGTCTTTTTATTATTCATGAAAAAGGCAAGTGATAGTCCTAAACTTAAGGTACTCCACTATAATCACAGAAATTTATTAAATACCCTTTTTCCATTACCACATTGTGAGGATGAGATGATGATAAATACGAGGGAACAATTTGGTAGGAATGCGGGGCTCATATGGCAAACACTTGATAAATATGGTCGATTATCAATGGATCATCTTCAAGAAAAAACCCAATTACGCCCTTATGAGATACAAATTGCTGTTGGATGGTTAGCAAGGGAGGATAAGATTGCCTATGATAATGATATGTATCAGCTTAATAGAACAAATTTAACTGATGTCATTGGACCAAATGCAGGCCTTATCTGGGAAACACTTCACAACCAGGGTGAAAGCAGCATCGACAGCATAAAAAAGGAAACGCTTCTCCAGAAGAACCAAATATATGAAGCGGTTGGATGGCTGGCAAGAGAGGACAAACTGCTGTTCTCTACAAGATTAGGGGATTAACCAATCTTTCTTTCTGTTAGGGATCATATTGATTTTCTGTGGTCAAACTTATTAAGGTATCGATGATACCAAGAGAAAAATACAGAAATCGTGATGATTCATGAACGAGTTCCTTCAAAAAGAATTAAACTTACAATATTTTCATGATAACAATTACGTTCGAAAGCAATGTACGAGCTGTGGCTCATATTACTGGACGTTGGATAAAGACAGTACCCTTTGTGGTGATCAACCCTGTGTCCCATTTACGTTCATAGGGAATCCAATGGGTAAAAAACCATTGAGTCTTGGAGATGTTCGTGAAGGGTTCCTTCGTTTTTTTGAGGCGCATGGTCACAGTAGACTTCATTACCCTATCTATAATGAGCGATATCCTGTTGTTGCCAGGTGGCGATCAGATATCTATCTTACCATAGCATCAATAGCGGATTTCCAACCGCATGTGACCTCGGGAACGGTGCCTGCACCAGCAAACCCTCTTGTCATCTCACAACCCTGCATTCGATTAAATGATCTCGATCAAGTTGGGGTTAGTGGTCGTCATCTGACAATATTTGAGATGATGGGCCATCATGCATTTAACAAACAGGTCAATGAGATCTATTTCAAGGAAGACACAGTGAAATATTGTGATGAGTTCTTCGTAAACACTATTGGCATTCCACGAGAAGCGATCAATTATAAAGAACAGCTTTGGAATGGAGGTGGCAATGCAGGACCCTGTTTGGAGGTAGTCGCAAAAGGCCTTGAGATCGCTACTCTTGTTTTCATGAACATGAAAGCGGATAAACATGGGGAATATACTATCGAAGATGAGACATATACAACAAATCCGCTCAACATCGTCGATACAGGTTACGGTCTTGAACGTATCGCATGGATAACCCATGGCACGGAAAATGTGTATGAGGCGGTCTTACCAAAGGTCCTTGAATGGATACGAAATCATGCAAAAGATGTATCAAACAAGCAAGCATATTATTCCCTGGCAGATCATTCAAAATCATTGGCATTCATGTTGGGGGATGGTATTGTTCCATCAAATGTGAAGGCGGGGTATCTAGCCCGTTTGCTTATCCGACGTGCACTTCGTTTTATCACCATATTACAATTAGATGCAAGCCTTGAGGACCTTGTCACATTTCAACTTGAAGAACTTAAAAAAGAATTCCCGTCGCTCATCACACAAAAGGACACCATTATTGATATGCTCCAAGTGGAAACGAAACGATATGAAGAGACCTTATCTAAAGGTGAGTCCCTTGTTCGTCGTATCATACAGGACAAGGAACCGTTCACCCCTGAGACGTTGATCAAGCTGTATGATACTCACGGTATGCCGCCAACGATCGTACAATCAATAGCAAAAAATGAAGGTGTCTCTGTAACTATCCCTGATAATTTTGATTCAATGCTTGCAACACTTCATTCCCGTGAAAAGGATGAGGGAGCCGTTGAAAAAACAAGAACGGATCTTCCAGAGACCAAGGCCCTTTACTATGATGATCATTATACAAAAGAGTTTGATGCGATAGTTCTCTGGGCCAATCAAACAACTGATGGTACAGAGGTCATTCTTGATAAGACAGCTTTTTACCCTGAAGGTGGTGGTCAACCAGATGATAATGGAAGCATTTTCGTTTCAAACAAGGAGTATCCTGTGAAACGGGTGTATAAAGAAAATGGTAGTATCATCCATCTCGTTGAAGGAACCATAGAACAAGGAGCAGAGATTTCTGGTAGAATCGATTGGGAGCGACGATATCAACTTATGAAACATCATACGGGGACCCATGTTGTGAATGGGGCATTACAAAAAATCTTTGGGAGTCATATCTGGCAAGCAGGATCCCAACTCGGTGTGACCGATGCACGTTTTGATTATGCTCACTATAAACCACTTTCAGAGGACGATATCAAGGAAGTTGAGAAGAAATCAAATGAGCTGATACAGAAGCACATACAGGTCAATAAGAAAGTACTTGATAGGAACACCGCGGAAAAGACCTATGGTTTCCGATTATATCAGGGGGGTGTACCACCGGGTAACAGTATTCGTGTGCTCGACATACCCGGTGTGGATGTTGAGGCATGTGGTGGAACACATCTTGATAATATCGGTGAGATCGAAAAGATTCGTATCCTCAGATCGGAACGTATCCAGGATGGTGTGAATCGTATCGTCTTTGCTGCTGGTAAAATGGTGGATAGGTACCAGGAAGAGGAACGGGTTCAATATGATGAACTGTTAGAAACACTGAAACCTTCGTACAATATTATCAGCGAACCAGAGGATGTCTCTGCGCAACTTAAAGCGGTTACATCATTGTTCTCAGTGCCAGCTGATCAATTGGGTAAGACCATCACTCGATTTCTTGAGGAATCAAAACCACAAGGTATCACTGAGCTTTCAAGTCTTTCAGAAGCCTGCAATCATCTTTTTGAGCAATGGAAGAAAACAAAAAAACAACAGAAGAATTTGAGTGATGATCAGGTAAGTTCCTTATTTGATTCTGCGGAACAGATACCTGGTACGAACTTTAAGGTGATCATTGCTAAGACTAGTACAGATGGAAACGCGACAGCTGGAGCATTGATCGCAGAACCAGATTATATCGTTCATGTCTATGATGGAAAGAAGATAACCTCTGCTGCTTCAGAGAACGTGCCTATTGACCTTCGTGAACATATTGCCTCGGAGATAGGAAAGATCTTAGGTGGCAGTGGTGGTGGACGACCACGTATGACCCAAAGCGGTGGCCCTAATCATGATCAGGTTGATAACGCGTTGGAAAAAGCAAAGGAACTTACCATTAATTATTTGAAAAAATAATAAGATTAAATATTCGAAAAATTCTTTTAAAAAAGAAAGAGTATTAAAGCTGAACTGTAAGATGTGCAGCTGTTACAATGACCATTGTAGCAATGCTTAATGCAATAACGAACCATGGTGGGATCTTTAAAGCGGTTTTTTCTTCAGCATCGAAATATCTAATGAGACCTGCGGAGGAATGAAACCCTTCACCTTTATCTTTCTTAGCCATGAATCACAACGACTCCGATTGTTCCTATAGTATACACATCATCGTTATCCCATATTTTAGCTTTTCGTCAGATTTGGATTAAAAGAACTACGTATTACTGAAAAAAATCCCAAGGTTTCTTCACAAAAAAACAGTGTTTGAGCAAACATCTAAATATAGTTTATCTATTCCTACCTTCAGGATGAGTGATACGCATGAAAGAGATTGATGCGCTTATCGAAA
>CAYPIF010000034.1:0-36320 GCA_964410735.1 uncultured Thermoplasmatales archaeon | reverse complement strand
CGTTTAAATTTCCGTTTTATCCCACGACTATACACTCCATAATGACGAATGGTTTTAAACTGCTCATCAGGAATATGATCAATCACCGCATGAATAAACTCCTCAACCCCCATCGTCACAAAATGAACAACACCCTTATCATCCTTATACCAAAAAATCACTTCCTTGCCATCATAAGAAACAATCCTACTTTCAGCAACCGCAGGATGACGAACATACCGAGCAACATACCGCCCTACCAAACGTTTCGAAGTGACCCTGCTTTCCTTAGGAAGATACACATAAAAACCATCAGGATACCGTTTGAACAAACCATTGATCAACCGATCTACACCGGGGGTCTTAGAAAGAACCTTTTTAAAACTTGTAAGCACCTGATACTGCCATGTCTTCCTCACCGCCCTCGCAGGGATAAACGACTTAGGGACAAAACGCCCTTTTTTATCAAAACCACCCTCCGTCACCAAAATATGAAGATGTGGTTTAAAACCAAGATCACGAGAGAACGGATGCAACACCACCACAACACCAGCCATCACATCCTTACGAAGAAAATAGGATAACGTATCATTGATCGCTATGATAGCCGCATCCATATACACCTTCAACACCCGACGTCTAAACCGCTTCATCACACCCCACAACTCTTCAGGAACACTCATCACAATATGCCGATGAGGAACATCAAACAACGCATTCTTCAACGATCGAGACCACTTATCAGTATAACTTTTACCACAACAGGAACACAACCGACTATTACAACCAAAATACACAATACGAGGTTCCTTACAAACCGGACAATAATAGATAAAAAAACCACGACCCCCATCCTTACAATGAAGCATCTTCTCCACATCATCAACCTCAACCTGACGAATAACCCCCCTATGCTGAAACCTAAACACATCCCAATTATGGTTATCTAAAAAGATATCCCTCACGGTGAAATCAACCGTAGATTTAAAATCCTGAACAACCATCCCGTCTTGCATGATTTTTAATCCAACATGCAAAACAGTGCATGTCCTATAAAAAGGATGTGCACTGTTTAAAATTCACCAACAGTTTCACGAGCGATATATAACAAAAAAAAAAGGTTGAATAAATATGAGACAAAATAAAATAATTTTCATTGTATTAATAATTATCTTTTTACTACTTATATTAAGTATTATAACCATCAGTTTTTTTAACGATTCTGGAGAAGAAAAACAAGTTGATCAGCCAATAATCGTCGGTCGTCCTGAAAACTATACGATACTTATGACAAAAACTTGGAAGGAAATTCAAAAGATGGACCTGCCAAGTAATTTTGTTGTTGATGATAGGATTAACCCATATCTTGAAGAACAAGCAATATCTTGCGAGATTTCCCGTATTAGAGATAGAGGTATTGAAGAAGCAATGAGAACACCAGGAATTGGTTGGAGAACACCCCCTAAATTTTATTATGTTGTACAACTTGATTATGCTAAGCTTACAAGCGAAGAGTTCTCAACATGGGATACTGGTTTTATAAAGCAGGAATTTTTCAGGAAAGTTAATAATGGACAGGAAAATGCGGATGTAATCATCAGCATATTTGAAGAACAACCTTCTGGATTTTTGGGGTTAAAATCAGAATATGTTAAAATGGAGACTATATCCTTAGAATACTGCTTCCGAACAGGACGTTGGGCGGGTGATGATTATTTCAATGATTCTGATGGGTACGGGCGTTTTCTTGGAGAAAAATTCGAGATATGGTTTAAACTACGTCAATCAGATAAAGATGGCGACGGTCTTCCTTTTTGGTTAGAAACCAATCTATTAATGACTGACAGTAATGTAAGCGATTCTGGTATAGATCATGACTGTGATGGTTTACCAACTTCTTGGGAATGGTGGTGGGGCTTTGACCCTTTTGTTGAGGATAATCATGTCAATATAGATATTTCTAAAGATGGACTGTCTAACATTGAAAAATATAAACTTTCTGAATGGTTTGCAGATCCATATCAACCAGAGATATATATTGAGGCAGATTTCATGGATGGGGGAGCTTACAAACGTGATAATGTTGTTTGGGAGGAATCTAAACAACTACTCATCGAAAAGTTTAGTCAGCGAACCTATCATTTAACCCCTTGGTCATCTAAGATTACTGTCTACGTTGATATTGGGGATATGGGTGAAGGGGGTGAAATACTTCCACATATTGGCGGATACATCAATCAAGAATCAGGCGTAATATCAGAGTTTTATAAAAATAATTTTAAAGATGAACGAAAAGGCGTATTTAGATATCTTGTCATGGCTGAAGATGCTGGATGGTGTCATCCCCAAGATTATAAAGGTTGGTATGATGCCATGTGTATCGGTGCCTCTGAAAAATTCTTTCTAACGTGGTTTAGAGGATTTAATGTTCGTCCTCAGTTACAGCGACTAGTGCAAGGCATTCAAATTATGCATGAATTGGGTCACTCGCTTGGTCTAAACTATTATGCTGGTATCGACAATGCATCTAACGCTGCTGTAAGTTACTGGAAGAATTATCAAAGTTGTATGAACTATCACATGATGTATCGTCCATTCTTGATGCGTTTTGTTGGAAAAAATTATGGCCTTGTTATGGATTATTCTGATGGAAGTCGGAATGAAACAGGCCATCCTGACAACAACGACTGGGGAGAAATCGATCTTAGATACTTCAAAACACCAAATTATTGGGAAGGTCTTCAAGAATAAACTACATACTTATTCAGTTTGAGATGTCGTTATTCATTAACAAAAAAAAAAGTGAATAATTATAAGTGGATTGGGCGGGATTTGAACCCGCGTCCTTTAGCTTCCGAAGAGATTTTGAGTTGTTTATCTTGCTGAGATAATCCTTTAGACTGATGTCTAGAAAGGTGCTTAATCTCATCATGTGGTGATGATTTATATCGAGTAGATTTTCGTCAATCGTTATAGTCGTGCTAATCTTTATCATGGCACTAAAAAGGATATACAACTTTCCGTGGATGAGTATAAAGAGCATCTTTATGTAAGGAAACTGATAAAGTACATCGAAAACAGACTAGAATACTTGTATACCTGTCTCTTTTATTCAGGATTGAACTAACAAATGATATTGCGGAACAGCCCATCAGAGAACTCGCAATAGTGGAGAAAATCATCAATACATTCAGGGCGTTCAAGTGGTTTGAAAATTATCAATACACCTCATCGTTAATTTCAACATGGAAGTTACAAGGTCTTAATATTGTCAACGAAACCGAAAATTTTCTCAGATGAGAACTCGGTCTATCTTGAACTTGACAAACACCTTTTTTTAATTTTAGTAAGTTATGCTTTTGTTAATAACTCTTTAGAACTAACAATATTGGCATTCCATAGAGTAACTAATGAAATCCATTTCATCAGTGGCAACCTGATTATCGGTGGTATACACCATCACTTGCAGAGTATGTTTACCGATCAATGGGAAATGTTTCCCTTCAATGTGCCATTCATATGGTAATGCTGAATCCCAATATTGGAAATTATGGTCCACGCAGAATACCACATAGCGAATTGATGAATTTGTTTCCACGACTGCTTTGGCCGGGGCTGAACCTATAAGAAGGGTTATTCCGCGTACACCCCAATACCATTGTTTACCTAGATCTAAGGTGACTACTGGATGTTCATTGATATATCCATACCCTTCATAGGGAGAAATTAGTTGAATGTTGACAGGCACTGGTGCTGATGCTAACTCAGCAAGAATTACAAGGAGCAGTTTTGTTGCTTTTGTTAAATACGAATAATTGATATGATCCGGTGTATCCTCTGGCGTATTCGCCCAAGGGTAGCTGTCCTGATGAGCAACCCACACCCCATCATAGCCATAATCAACGAACGCTTGATGATCCGCCCCAATATAATTAGGTAAAGCATCCACTTTCATATCGATGTAGGGATTGTATTGAATCGCAGTTTCCTGCGCAAATCGTGCGATCCATTCTGATCGCTCGGGGTAAAAAAATCGTAATGTTCGGCCACCTTCAGGCGTATCTGCATATCCAATCATATCCGGGTTGATCACTGCACGGATATTATCTTGGTTTCGATATGCATCTCGGGCATAACAAAAACTGCCAAAGGTTCCAACCTCCTCTCCTGAAAATGCGATGAACTTGATGGTATACGGAAATGATTGATCTTGTAAAATCTCCGCGATGGCTAGTAACGATGCAATACCAGACCCATCATCATCTGCCCCTAATGAACCTGGTGTGCAATCATAATGCGCAGAAAAGATATATTCAATGGTGGAACTGGAGTTGGTCCCTGGTATGGTTGCCACGATGTTTTGACTGGTGAACCCTGAATATTCCCAGTGATGAACATACACGTCTAATCTCATGGATAAAAGAGTATTGTAAATCCAATCAGCAGCATTACTGCAGTTCTCCGATCCCGTATATCGTGAACCGAAGCTCATAAGCAAAGTATGATACGATCGAAGAGTTGATTCATTGACCTGTGAAATCAGTGGAAGAAATGATGGTTCAGACGTTGCATCAACACTTTTTGAGACACTGGTTGATTCTAGAAACATGCTTGAAACCATTAGTAATAACGTAATGAACAGTACCATGGTTTTTGGTTGCATAGAAACACCAAGGAAGATAAATGATAAATTATTATAAATATGTTTTCATAATATTTAATAATGTTTGCTATTCAACATATGAAACTGGATTCAGTATTTTGTATTGAAAATTGGAATTTTATTGTACCGCGCATACTGATAAGCTGTTACCATAAAATGAGTGAGATTCCAATATCTTAACATCCACTTCCAATAAAATAGTATACAATCCACCACGTTCCATGAATTTAAAATAATTCCTACGGTGAGAAGTATTCGCCATTGATTCTATAATTCGTATAACTATCTCCGCTGCCTTGCCTTTGAATTGTCTACCAACATCATAGTCCGTGATAATAATAACACCATCTTTCTGAATGACCCTTTTTGCGTCTCGTATTATTTGTTGAATTGTTGTTTGATCGTTTGGATGAAGAACCAAGGTAATGATTGCGCAATCAAATGATCCGTCAGGCAGGCCATTTTTTGAAATGTCACCATAGAGCAATCGTGTTTTTTGCAGGTCTTTTTTCTTTGCAACAGCAAGCATCTTCTCCGAGAGATCCATCCCTACAACATCCAGATCATCTTTTGAAAGAACCTGGCACTGAGACCCGGTTCCACAACCAAGATCAATGATCTTCTTACAGCCATATTTCTGGATGATATCGCGATTCTTTAATCGAATTGGTTTCAATAATCCATCAAAAAAAAGGTCATATAATGATGCGAATCGGCCTTCGGCAGCAACACCCATACGACTGGACAATATCGGTTTGATATTAACAGGTTTCCCTTTACCCTGATTGCATCATGGAATTTTTCACAGATTTTTTTAACGAGAATGTTGCTATTGCAGACAACAAAGTATATAAAGTAGAGTAGCCAATATCCCACAAAATAAAAGGAATAAAAAAAAGACAAGTTTCATATTTTCGTCAAAACGATTTTTGGAATTATTGATTTTTTATTCTTTTTGTTTAAAAGAAAACTCCAAGTTAAAAGGAGGAACATAAAATGAAAGGAACAGTAAAATGGTACAACGCACGAAAAGGATATGGATTTATCAACACAGAAGATGATAAAGATATCTTTGTCCACCGAACAGCAATCCCAGCAGGGACATTCCTCAACGAAGGAGATAAAGTAGAATTCGAAACCGAGGAATCTGATCGAGGACTTAACGCAAAAAACATAAAAAAACTCTAAAAGAGTAATAAGAAAAAAACTAGCATCTAAACGTTATTTCTTATTGTTTACTACTGATGGTAGATTGTTTTGAATGGAGTAAAACAAAAAAGCAGTGTTTGATGACACAAAGTTTCTGTTTGAAGATGATTACTTTTTTCTTTAATCGGTATGAGTATTATATTTTCAGATTCGATTAAAGAAAGAATATTGTTTTCGGCTGAAACAAGTTTATCGCTCCATTCTTCATTCTTTCATAACCTTTCAAAGTAGATTCATAAAGAATAAAAGGATTATTCTCACCTAGACAGAACCTTAAGAAATAACAAGGCATACCGTGATAGAATGAAATTTCAAGATTTACCGATACACAAACAACTTATAGATATCACCCAAAACAATGATTTCGAAGAGCTAACGACAATACAGGAAAAATGTATACCAGAGATCCTTAATGGTAAGGATATTGTTGGTCAAGCAGAGACCGGGTCAGGAAAAACAATTGCTTTTTCCCTTCCAATACTTGATCAGATAAATGGTGAAAAACTACAAGCATTGATCATAACACCTACAAGAGAGCTCTGTATCCAAGTCAGTGACATATTTTCCGAATATGGGAAACCACTAAACATAAAGACCGTAAGTGTGTTTGGCGGAGTTAACATTGAACCTCAGATCCGTGATCTACGTCATTCACAGGTTGTCGTAGGGACACCTGGGAGGATACTTGATCATATACGGAGACATACTATCGATCTTAAAGATATTAGGTTCCTGGTCTTTGATGAGACAGATAAAATGTTTGAGATGGGGTTCATAGAGGATGTGGAAGAGATCATCCAGCATATCCCACAACAAAGACAGACGCTCATGTTCAGCGCAACAGTAACCCACGATATTGAACAGATTGTACAAAGACATCAGCAACATCCTAAGATCATACGAACACAATCATATGTTGACACAAGCAAACTCAAACAAGTATACTTTGATATCTATCAGCAGAATAATAAGTTCTCAATACTTGTTCATTTGTTAAAGAATAAATCATCTGGTCTTTCCATTGTGTTCTGCTCAACGAGAAAAGAAGCTGATATCGTCTCAAGGAATCTTAAGCATCAAGGTATCAACGCAGCAGCGATCCATGGTGGTATGACCCAGAATAAACGCTTACGTTCATTGAATTCTTTGAAGGAAGAACGCGTCGATGTTCTTGTGGCAACAGATGTTGCAGCAAGAGGTTTGGACATAAAGAACGTAACCCATATCTATAATTATGATGTTCCAAAAACATCCAAGGAATATGTCCATAGGATAGGGAGGACCGCTCGGGCTGGAGCAAAAGGATCCGCTATCACACTTCTTACCCACCGGGATCATGATCACTTCCGTAGGGTCCAAAGTGATGAAGATCTTGAGATCAATCGGGAAGAGATACCTCATTTCAAAAGAGTACCATTTATCCGGGATCTTAAACAACGAGGGAAACAAGGTCAGAGACCACGGAATTATAAACGGTCGTTCAGAAGGTAAAGTACAACTTTATTTTTTATTGTTGTTCTAGAGCAAAGAACATCGAAAAGGGTGATTGGAAAATATCTTTTGTTTTTTGGGTTTCCAACATTCGTTTTTCTTGGTCAATTGTCTGGGCTCGTTCGCAGACATACAGATTTACCCCAACATGTTTCCAGCATGCATCCAGTACATATGAAGTGGTAAGTTCAGGTCTTCGACGGCAGAGCTCCATAGTGAATGCTATAATACCCTGATCCCCGTACAACCAGTTCTCTGATGAACCAGGTGTTCCTTGATATCGGGGGATAAGATATTCCTTTTCACCATATTGTCCATAGATCTTAAGCTCATATTTATTGATCCGGGACATGTTGTATCCAATTGATCGAAAGAGAGCCTCATGCGGAGTATGCTTACTTGTATGCATCCAAGGAAATATCATGAACTGACCATAATCATGATATGATAGAGAAATACTGATATCATGAGTTTCAACAAAGGATTTTACCGATTGAGTCTCGATCTCAGAAAAAGGTTGCTCACCTCTATAAATCCAACTTTCATCATTTTGGAGATACTCTAAAAAATAGTTCTCAGGGAACAGATACACAATATTCCACATATATCCATAGTTTCTATTCAGATCAACACCGTATGAGGTAATCGTATCGCTTTGTCCATCAGCACCATAATTTGGCTCACGGTTCTTCCGCCATCCATATTCAACTCCGTCAGGGTTCACCATTGGGATAAGATATATCTCCGTGCTGCCTAAGACATCACGCACACGATGTTCAACGGGATCTTCATCAACAACCCCATCATTATCATTATCCAATCCATCAATCGGATCCTCATTGATCACTCCATCTCCATCACTATCGGTATCTTCCATTCGATATGTTTCAATGACATAGTTTATGAAAAAGATTAATACCTCAAATGATGGTTTTTCATCACCATGATGCGCACCCATAAGAAGAACACCAGGTTCATCCTCTTCAGTCTCCACGTTATCTGATAATTTCACCATCCATATCTCTCGACCCTCATAGGTAGTCCCTAGAGAGGTCAGGCTCATGATATCCGGATTTTTCTGACTAAGGTTGACCAGCAGTTTTGTCATATTATCATAGGTGTAATATTCATAGGGTGCAGTGTTAAGTGGTCTCATTGGAATGGGCAGTGACTCATATGATTTCTCTAAGGTAGCAGTAAATGCAGGGAGTACTACAACAAAGGTTATGAGTAAAACAGATAGTGTTTTGAGTGTATTTTGATGCGTTTTCATAGAGATCAACGACCGAGTGTGATTCTAAAAATCATACAATCAAATTAAGAGATACCTTGCTATATAAATTTTTAGGAATAAAACGTGATATTTTTTAACAATGTTTCTAAGACGGTTTTTAGTATTTAGTAGTATAATGAAAATTTTAGAGATTTTTTGTTGCGAGTGAAAAATAAACGTCATAGCATCAAATACTAAAAATATATAAAATCTAAAAATATAATTCCAGATTAGAAGAGTGTTCCAACCGATGAATGATAAAAAGCACATCTTGATAACTGTCAGTCTCTTTCATGCGTTCAATGATGGAGCGCTTAGTGTCATACCGATACTTTTCCCAATCTTTAAAATCATCTTTGATCTCTCTTACACTCAAATCGGTGTTATTACCAGTGGCGGGCTTGCGATAAGTTTAGTCTCACAACTTACCATCGGACGGATATCCGACACAAGGAATTATCGAACCCTCCTTTCAACAGGTATCCTCCTCTTAAGTGCATCCATGCTCGTTTTCCCTGTAGCTCAGGGTTTCATCACAATTATGCTTGCGATGTTTCTTTTACGATTTGCATCTAGTTTCTTCCATCCACTTGGTGTCGGCCTTATCTCCAGGATATTCAAAAAGGAAAACGTGGACTCCGCGATGGGCATTCAAAGTGGATCTGGAGATCTTGGTGCGTTTCTTGCATTACTCACCACTTTATATATCGCTGAACTTAATGGATGGACATATCCATTCTATCTTTGGAGCACTGTTGGCATCGTTATTCTTTTCATAGGGATGTTCCTCACCTATCACCTTGATGAATCCTTCTTCCGATATGTTCATCATGCTCGCCAGAAACAAACAATCTCAGAGGCATTTCATGAATGGTCAACAATGATGAAAAAAATGAAAACGTTCGTACCATTATTCATCGTCAGCGGTGCGGTCTGGGGCGTCACCGTTAGCTACCTCCCCTTATATCTTAATGCAACAACAACACTCTCTTTACCTATCATCGGCTTGATCGTATCCTGTTGGATTGGGGCCGGGACCATCATTAGTTTTTTCTATGGGAGAATCCAGAGATATATTGGCCGTAGGAAACTGCTTACCCTCACTTATCTTTTTACGGGCCTCAGTAGCATTATTCTCATCTGTTCACCTTTTCTCCCCCTGACCATTGCCATGGTCTTTCTGCTAGGTATCTCATCGTTTCTTCCCTTTCCTGCACTGTTCTCATTCATATCTGAGGCAACTCATGAATCCTCAGAAGGAAAGACATTTGGATACACATTCACCCTTCAACTCGGAGGAGGAACAGTCTTTCTTTTTCTTGGAGGTGCAATAGCAGATATCCTTGGAATATGGATACCATTTGCATTGCTAGGGAGCGGGAGTCTTTTTGCCTCAATCGTACTTATCATCACACGCAAACAAAAACCACCTTCATTTATCTAAGCCAATGAATGTTTAAACAATGCCCATTCCCCTTAACTTAAAAAAACATCGTGCTGTTGCCTGTGCATCATGATACGCATCATGTGCATTACCATATGGTTCATCAAAAAGAAAATAGTAGAGATCTGAGAGACTTGGCCAATTAGACCGATTGTCCCCTCGCATCAAGCGGCAATACTCCACGATCAAAGGCGTTTTCATCGTACAAAAACGAGGGTATTTCCCAAGTAATGTGTCGATCTTCTTTCTAGAATATTCAGCTTTGACCACATGATAATCATAATCAACGTTATGACCTATCAGCACATGAGAGAAACGTAATGCCTCTGAAAAACGTTTCAATGCATCCTGAAGACGAACACCCTCCCGTATAGCTTTTTCCATTGTGATACCATGGATGTTAACAGTACGAGAAGGAATGGTGAAACCCTCAGGTCGTATAATCAAATTATCCTTTCGGAGGACATTTCCCTGTTCATCAGTAAGAAGCCAACCAAGTTGCACTAACCGAGGCCACTGACTGATATCTGAAGAGACATGCGGAGGAAGACCTGTTGTCTCCGTATCAAAGAACAGATACATCAGTAGTATCTATATCATTATAATATTAATAATTTTTTTATCCCACTTCAAGAAACAACCTAAAAAACTATTCAAGATATTCCCAAAAATATGATAATGTAGCAAATTTCCACGAAAAATTGTATAATACGAATAGTTTTTAATAATCCATGAATATGTGGCGTTATGCGAATTTTAAAAGCCTCGGCCATCCCTATCGAATTGGAACTAAACGAACCATTTTCCATTGCTAATGAAACCGTGGAGACAGCAATGAATGTTTTTTTCAAACTTGAAACCGATGAGGGTATCACTGGATGGGGCTGTGCAACACCAGATACAGTCACCGCTGAAACAGGAGAAACAGTTACAAACATTTTCAACTCAGGTTTCAAGGACATTCTCTTAAATGCTGACCCTACGAGAATCCAACTTCTTAACGAGATCATCGAAGAAAAGATCCAGGGAAACCCATCAGCAAAAGCTGGTGTAAACATGGCACTGTACGATCTTATCGGTAAGAAAGCAAATATGCCCTTGTATCGCCTCCTTGGAGGATATAAAGAAAAAATAGAGACAACAATCACCGTGGGACTCAACCCTGTTGATGTGATGATCGAACGGGCAAAGGATTGTGTATCAAAAGGTTTCAACTGTTTAAAGGTGAAATGTGGTATGGATCCGGATCAAGATATAGAAGCGATCCTTGGTATCCGCAGTGCCGTAGGCCCAAAGGTGAAAATACGAATTGATGCGAATGAGGGATACACATTAGAAAAAGCACTCCGTGTTGTCGAAACCCTTGAGAAACTTGGAGCGGATATCGAAATATTTGAACAGCCAACCCCTGCAAAATATCTCTTTGCATTAAAAGAGATAACCGCTCAGTGTTCTGTCCCCATCATGGCTGATGAGACCGCATTCACCCTTCGCGATAGTTTAAAACTCATTAAACTTGAGATCGCTGATATGATCAACATAAAGCTTATGAAAATTGGTGGTATCACCAATGCATTAAAGGCAAATGTCTATGCTGAACTTGCGGGTATACCTGTTATGGTCGGGTGTATGAATGAATCAATGGGTGCGATGGTAGCAGGGGTTCATATAGCATGTGCAATGAAGAATATTATCTATGCAGACCTTGATTCAGCACTTGATTTTAAGGATGATGTTGTTACCGGCGGAGCAACGTATAAAGATGGCTTTGTTATCCCATCAGAAGCGCCAGGGCTTGGCATCGAGGTTGATCTGTAAGTGGACCATATTTCTCAAATCTTGAAAGAAATCCCACCATATAGCAGGTTTCTTACCGTTCGTGAGATCGATGCTCTTTCAGATAGTATCAAAGATCTTCCTGGTGTCACCGTCTATGAGATAGGGAAAAGCATCGATAAACAGCCATTACTCATGTTTGATATTGGACAAGGAGATAAGACCGCTCTTATCATCGGTGTCCCCCATTGTGATGAACCGCTAGGAAGCCTCGTTGTCACCTTTTTTGCTCGATGGCTTGCAACGCATAAGGATGCAGATTGTTTTGGATGGCGATGGTTACTTATCCCCATGCTCGAGCGAAGGGGCATGAAGCTGAACGAAGGATGGTTCAACATGCCGAATTCCCTTGCACTGATGGTAAAATCTAGTTTTCGAGAACCAACCGAGGATCAATATGAATGGACGTTTCCCATTGAATATAAAGAGTATCAATGGACAAAATCAAGACCTGAGACATTGGCTGTAAAAAAGGTGTTGGAAACGGAAAGACCGGATCTTCTCTGTGGACTTCATCATAGTGGTTTCACCAATGCGTATTATTATCTGAGTGAGGACTTCCCATCGATCTATGATAAACTCACAAAATTTGTATCCAGCCTTCGAATACCCCTGAGTACCTCTGCGCCTGATGTACCCTTTGGAAAACTTCTCCATCCTGGTTTTTATCAGATGTATGGCCTCAAGGATTACCTTGATTACTATACAAAAAAAGATCCGTTGATGGTACCCGCATTGCGACGAGGTGCCTGCAGTGACGAATGGTATCAAAATGAGATAGGGGGGTTCAGCTTTAACTGTGAGGTACCAATGTATCTCAGCCATAAGCTCAAAGATACCTCACCATCAAAGAAAAGTTATCTCGATATAATCAATGAACGTCATGAACGCAAAAGATCACGAGTTGAATACTGCAATCGTTTCATGAAGAATATACAGAAACATGCTGATCTTGCTGATCCTTTGCTTTATTCTCTTGCTCAGAAGCATATTGCAAACGCCATAGCATCCCTCTCTCATGAGGAGCGGATCCTTGCAAACGCGAAGGATAAGATGGTAACAAAAGCTGATGTGTTCGAGCATGAGGTCCTTGATGATCTCTTTGATCTGTTCTTCCTTGGTCAGATATGGCGGGTCGCTGAGAGTATCTGTGTCAAAGGAGGCACGAAAAGTATCTGCAGGCTGATGGAACTAGCGGATCTAGAAATAAAATTACTAGCAAAAAGCATCCAGGATCGAGGCTTATTCTATCAGATACCCCTTCGAACCTCGGTGAAAATGCAACTGGGAAGTATCCTCTATATCGCTGAAGAACTCAAGAAAAAAGTGTGAACAATAGATTTTTGAATCGCTCATAGATGCGTTCTTCATGACCGAGGCTGGTAGTATACGAGAGGCAACAGATCATGATATCCAACAGATCATTGCCCTAGAAAACAAATGTTTCCTAGAAGAACATGCATACTCTGCGAAACAGTTGACCTATCTTATCAAGGAAGCTAATAGCTGTTGTCTTGTTGAAACAGATAGTGAAACCATTAGAGGCCTTATCATTATCCTTTTTAAGCGGGGGGCAAAGGTCGCAGGTATTGAAACGGTCGATGTCGACCCATCGTTTCAGAATAAGGGTATCGGTAAACGACTGATACATGCAGCTGAGACAGAGGCGTTGAATCGTTCGATGAAACATATCCGTCTTGAAGTATCCGTTGGTAATATCTCAGCGATAAAGGTCTATGAAAAATCAGGGTACGCTATCACCGGGCTTCTTAAGGAGTATTATACATTCGATCATTACGGGTCAAAAGATGCATATCGGATGAAAAAGACCTTTTAAACGCAACCTTCCAATGCTTTTTGTTTTTCTGTTTTCAACCAGGTTCCATCTTGTAAAATGCAATATCCTTTAGTGTATCTTTCAAGGAGCCCATAGATATTCTTTTGAAATCCAGTTGGGAGGAGAAGCGGGTTACAAAGATCCTTGTTCACATGGATCTGTTCAACATGATGAACAGGAGAGGGAATTCGTTTATCGATACTAATATTTGAAAGATAGAGTGAATGGTTCTTCTCATCCTCATCAAGACGGAGTTTTGATGTTTGCAGACGTTTCTGGAACAGATCCAGATCATCTTTTTTGAAATTCATGATTTTTGGATCAGCATGATTTGCAGAGAGAAACAACATAACTCCTAAGCATTTGGTACATTTACCGCAGGGGACAATTGCATCGTGTTCAAGATGACAGGAATGACATGAGCGTTGGAGACACGCAAGATGAGGATATCTTTTTACAAGGATCCTTTCAACGATCAACCCTGATATACCTCGGACCGCTGACCATTGTTTCATAAAGGGAACACGTTTCTCATACCAATCGTTCATGAGGATATCATAATCCTGGTGTTGATCATAAATCCCATAATAATGTTGGATACCTTGATACATTGGTGTTTCTCGTTGATCATCAAATTCACTTCCTAAAAGGAGATTACCAATGTGATGTTTCGTGAACACAGGCAATAAGGAAAAAATGTAAAAGGGAAAGATACACAGTCGAATAGGATAAGTGTCCGCTCGTACCTCACGGTGATCCTTTCTAATGAACGATAGATTATCTAACATGAAATTATAGAATCTATCGACATTGGTCCATACTTTTCCTGTGTGATCATCGGTTTGTTTATGGTATTCATATGCGGTCCTTGCGGTCCTCCAATGTCCACCGCTCTCTGTGATATACATTGGGTAAACCTCTGCACCAATTTCTTTCAGCAGCCCGTAGGTGAGTAGACTCTCCTTGCCACCACTGGAAAGGATACCGCATTTGTTGGATTCTAAACTTGATGAGATAATTTTATCTTCAGTGATAGTTTCAGCGTGTATTATTGCTCGTGGTTCTGCATCTGACACCTTTATTTGGTTTTGATCAGGGAGAAACTCGGGCAGAATATAATTAGTCCTTCTTCGTAGGATCTTGTTCACGTAGATATCCCTGCTGAAGATCCTATTCAACTGTTCAACAAGATTGTAATCAGCATGTGATAACGAAAAAAGGAGATCAAACTTCTCTGTGAACAACCCATAGTTCATCAGGGGCATGATAAAGGCCATTCTCAGAAATGGGAGCGCAGATTCATCGAGATCACAGTCATATCGTAGTTGAAGAGTAAACTGTGATGTTGTTCCATCGATTTTTTTAAAGATGACCTCTGCTTTTGCAGATTCATCATGGATCACGGGCTCAGAAAGGGTGATCGATCTGAAAAAGAGGAAGTCCTTATGGGTTATCACGACTTCAGTTCCTCCAATCGATCCACGAGTTTTCCAACTCCTTGACTTAATGATTCAACAGTTGGGACATTAAACTCTTTTTCCATCTTTTTTGTAATGATCTCTATATCCTTAGGCATCATATTCTCGTTGTTTAACCCAATCCCTAGTAATGGTTTCTCAGTGAGAATCTCAGCGATTTTTACCACGCGATGAGGATCAGGCATGGGATACTCAGGAAAACCATCCAAGCTTTTTCGTTTTGGGGCATCAACAAGGATGAAACCATTGACATTTCCTGCGGCAAGTATCTCAAAACCACCTGGAAAGAATGGGTGAACAAGACTTCCCTGCCCCTCGATTATCATATACTCTGGATTCATGTCCTCCCAAGAGGACAGGATCGCATCCTCAATTCCTCCTGCAACAAAATCGTTGATCATCGCATCGAGGACAACGCCATGAGGCCATCCTTGCATCCAACCTGTCTGACCGGTATATATCATATCCGCAGTTTTTCCCCTTCTCCGTAATTCTTTGGTAAGGATAACAGCAAGGGTTCGTTTTCCTATCGCTGAATCGGTTCCAATAAGTGCGATCCGTTTCGATTTCACATTTTTGATATTACCAGTATAAAATTTTTTATGGTCACGGAACATCTTACGAACATCAGTGATCTTACATCGGTTCTCTGTAGCAAGCATCATAAAGCGAGGGTCATCCGAGAGAAACTGATGTAACCCTGAAATAACATCGATACCCTGTGATAGGGCATAGGAGACTGCACCATCATATCCTGTTGGCAATATCCCTCCTTCTGAGACCGCACCGATGATAAAGACCTCAGGATCAAATTCTTTGATACTTACTTGTAAATCATTCCGTAGGGGGATACCTCGTTTCATACCATCAAGACGTTCACCGGCATCACCCTCTGGAAGGGTTGAATCAACAACACATTGGACATCAAATCGGTCGCTATGACGGACAAGCCCATGTGCTGTTTTTCCATCAGCACAATGAAACAATCGATCAACATAGACAAGTGCACGTTTTTTTTCCAAATAAATCCCTTTCTTTTTGTATCAAATATGATTATTTCCTACCGGTTAAAACAACGACGTATCTTTCGCTTGGAAGAATCTCTTTTTTATGCCGATCAAGGACGGCAATAAGACCCGCTGTTGACGCAGGGAGAACATTCAGCCCTTCTTTTTCTCGTATCAATTTTGCATGGGTGATCATGGATTTATCACTGACATAGGCTGCCCATCCATTTGATTGCCGTATTGCTTCAAGAGCAGAATCACCATCGATGCTTCTCCAATTGATAAGCGGCTCGTTCACTGGTGTCTCATGGATCTTTCCTGGTTGAAGATCATAACATGTTGGCGTGTTCTTTAGATACGCCTGTATGATAGGGTTTTTCCCATACGCAGAACCGGCGACTATCTTAGGTATTCGTGAGGTCTTCCCTCGCCGATACAAACTCTGAAATCCTTTGTAGACACCTGCAAGGGTGGTACCATTTGAGACAGGTAATGCTACAACAGCAGGGGCATCACGAAGTTCATCATAGATCTCATAAGCAATCTCACCATATGCTCTAAGCTGTATCATGGTGTTAAGACCACCAGCGTTGGCATCATAGTAATCCTTTTTTTCCGCCATTTCCTGTGATACAGCTACTGCATTCTCATAATCACCAGGAACTCGGACAATCTGTGCTCCATTATTTTCCATCTCTTTAATCCGGTTTGTATGATAGGTTTCAGGAATATAGATCGCGCATTTGACACCACCAAGAGATGCTGCAAGTGCGATTGCTGCACCATAGTTACCACAGGTTGCTACGGTTACTGTATCATATCCCCGACGTAATGCATCCATCACTTGTGCAAACGCAATACGGTCTTTTTGTGTTCCTGTTGGTGTGCTTCCCTCGAATTTAAGATAAATCTGACGGAGGCCAAACTCACGTTCAATGTTTCGAGCCCGTGTCATGTTGGTATCACCGATCTCTGAATCGATGATATCCTCAAATGCCTCAAGTCGTCGTTCCAAAGGCTGAGAAAGATCCGCTGCTATCTTCTTTTGTGATTCGAGTTCTGGTGCTATGGCCGGTGTTTGGGATGTTGCACCATCTAAAAGATTGAATATCTCATCCAAGGTAACATTTTTGGATTCCTTGCCGTTGCCATTACCATTTGTAGAAGGTGGAGGTTTTTCAGTAGAGTCCTTTGGAGAAGAAGTATTGTTGTCTTTTTTGTTGTTATTCATGCTATTTTCCCAATTTTCCAATTTCCCTGAGATATGGAATTTTGAAAGAATATTTATATTCTTCTATGCAACCTATCTAGAGACTAACATTCGTCTAATGACGTTGATTGTCCACAAACTTATTTAAACAATGTATTATATAATTGAATCGACTAAGTAATTGGTATCTTACAGAAACTTTGATTGACAGGGGAGACATATGAACTCTAAACTTTCTATAAAAAGTATTGCGCTTATCGAATCAATACGACCTTTTTCAGCACTTCTCGGTATGGCTGGTGCATATATTGGAGGGATGGTTGCTGGTGCACCAGTCTTGTCATTACCATTGATCACTGCTATGACTGTTGTCTTCCTTATCGGTGCAGGAAGCATGCCATTCAATGATTATTTCGACCGTGAAGTTGATAAGATATCACATCCAAAACGGCCGATACCTACAAAACGACTCTCAGCAAAGGAGACATTGTATTTTTCCTATTTCCTGTTTGCACTGGCCGCAGTGTTATCATATTCCATTAACCTGCTTTGTTTTGGGATCGTGCTTTTCTCACTTGCATTTCTGTATTTTTATGAGGTCTTCTTCAAAAATCAGGGATTTGTCGGTAACATTGTTGTTGCCTTTCTCTCAGCGATGTCTTTCACATTTGGTGGAGCAGCAGTGGGAAACCCGTTCGCATCTCTTATCCTTTCACTTCTCACCTTTTTCATGTTCACGGGCAGGGAAACGCTTAAGGATGTTCAAGATGTCAAAGGCGACTTGTTATCAAGGAACACATTACCGATGAAGATCGGTGAGAGAAAAGCAGCGATGGTTGGATCGATCTTTTTGATCATCGCTATGCTCATATCACCTATCCCATATCTTCTTGGTCAACTTCGCATTGGGTATGTTGTCTTTATAACAATCGTTGACCTCATATGTATTTATGCGATCATCGTCACATTACAGGATCTTAGAAACACTGAGAGATCCGTCAGTCTTATTCGTATCGCTGCTGGTATCGGTGTGGTAGCAATCATCATCGGTGCAATACTCTAAAAATATCTTTTATTTTTCATACCCAAAAGCATCAAAGGTATGTTTCCAGTGTGCGTATACCTTGTGCTTTATTGTTTCATCGATGTTGTAGGTACTGGCTTTATAATTCTCATGTTTCTTTGCATAGGACTCAAAATGAGGCTGTGCGTTTTCAAATCTACCAATGTTCAGTGACTCATAGATTGATTTGAGATGTTCAACCGGTGTTTCAACAAACCGTTCATAGGAGATTTCAACAAGGTTTTGCTTTGGGATAAGATGTTTTTGTGAAAGATAGGCTGAGAACAATTCCTTGTACGTTTCTAGGATACGTTCATCAAGTGTCTGACTGTCGAAATGTTGGAAGGAGAAGATAGGCAGGATCTTTTGATACAGCTTCCAGGTGGAAAGATATACGTTGTATGGGTTTCTATGAATATGAATGAATTTGGCATCAGGGAATAGTTCAAGGAGATATTTGACACGGGCGGTGTTCACCAGGCTTTTTAAAAGGATACGATTGCCAGTGTTCTTGAATGCGATCTTTTTGAGGAAATACTCATAGGTCTGTTTCCATGCATCGATCTGATCATTACTCATATCCTTTAATAGGACATAGTTATCGAAATACTTCTTCCATTGTCTAGGGAAATACCATGCAAGATAAAAGGAATATGGCGAGGTGTTTGCAATAGCGTATTCTTCCTCATAAGGGAGATTTGCATGCATCTCCAAATCATCCATCGGGCGTTTCGAGGGGAGATGGTTCTTCACCATATTCCTGAAAAGTTCCTCGTTAGCAATGATCATTCCAGGTGTCATGGTCTCAAAGGTGGAAACATATCCCAACTTCGGATCCTGACCCAGGATATAATGAAGAAACGTTGTACCACTTCGCCAGTGTCCAATGACAAATAAGGGTTCTTTCACAGTGGTCTCACGTATCTGTTTATCAAATTTCCTTTTTTCATAGACACGAAAGGGGGTAAGAGCACTTATCATCCCTGTTACATAGATTGCTCTTGGTATGAACTGCCAATCGATACTAAACTGATTGTCTCGGAGGACTCGGACCCAGTTCACAAAGGATGATCCAGCCATGGGTTGTTCTCTTAAGCGTAAATAGTCCTGTTTTGCAATGTCAAACCTCTGCATAGTGCTTCCTTCTTACGTTTACCAGGGCCGTCTTTCCCTGTTGTCTGAGACATGTCCGTTAGTTCAGTAATATCGGACAAGGTATTATTTAAGTGTTCATGAAAAAATTTCGTTAATTTTATAAAATATATCAATATATTAATATAAATCTGTGTTCATCTTGGGATACAAGCTCAAAGGTAACATTCATTTCACAGGATGAAGAAAAAGAGAAAAACGGACTGGTTCCATCCGTTACCCATCGAGATTCCTGAACAAGACCTCTAAGGAAAACGACTTGATCGTCACACCATACAGCCCGTTGTGCACCACCCGCATATTTGTAAAAAATCCCTGATGATCCATCTTCATTAGGTATGTCCTTGTATGAGAGGTCAGATGCCCCAAAGGATATACTTGTCACCAAGGATGGTATATGGATAGAAAACACCCTTGTTGTACCGGTTGGTGCAAAGGTATCTTCCAGATCCCGCGCTTCCCCTGTCGCATAGAGCAGGGATATCTCCGATTGGATCATATGTAGTTGATTCTCAAAACTATCAATTTCAGATGATGATTGGATACTCTGAAAACCTGTGAAGACAAGAAAGCTAATCGCAGCGATAACAGCGACACTAATCATCAAGCGTATTGGAATGAATTCAGCAGCAGTTGTATTCTTAGAGAAAAACATCAGTCTCCCTCAGGTTCATAGACCCTTGGTTCTCCACCACCATGCCAGCTTACCCTTGGTCGTATCTTGATGATATGAGCCTCTTCCATGGTGTCATCAATAGCAAGACAGACCCCTTTTTCTTTACCTATCTTTCGCATTATTTCATCAATGGACCCTTTCATATAGCTTGGTCGAAGTTTCTGAAGGGCCATGATATCATCTTGCGCTGTGAGACGATGACAAAAGATAAGATCACAATGAGATAATACCTCTTCATCAAGGGAACTTGGTCGTTGAGTTGCCATAATAATGGACAAACCTGGTTGACGGCCTTGTCGTAACCATTTCTCAAGGAGAATCTGTTTAGTAAGATTCCTTTTTCCATTTGGGAGGAATAAATGAGCTTCATCAATGGCAAGCCATACCATTGGTTCTGTTGAGTGTTCTACGGTTAGTCCCATCGTTTTTCTTTCTTGATTTTTTCTTGCTTCAACACGGTATTGGAATAATTGTTCAGAGATAATGCTTACAAGAACTTGTTTGACCGCGTTATCAGGGATATGACTAATGTCAAGCACCGATATCGCACCAGGCCGGGTGAGTGATTCAAGAAGGAATCCTTGTGAATTAAAAAGACCCCAGGATTTGGCCACGTTTAACAGGTTCTCTGCAACACCCTTTGTGATATCATCAACAGAGTTATTGTTCCGTATCTTTTGTAGAATATCATCTATGGTAAATGATGTAGTATTCTCTTTTAGTTCCAGAACAGCCTTGGTAATGATCATGCCAAAGGGGTCGGTTGGTTTGACATCAAAAAGAGTACACCAGTGTTCTGTGGAAATATCTGAGGTTTTTATGCTAAATGAGTTAAGATTCGCAGTGTACTTGGCATAATCCCGGAGTGAATTTGCGGGGACGTAAAGGGAGATATCAATGCCTTTCGTGTTATTCTGCCATGTTACATTCTCTTTAGAGGTAATCGTATTTGGATACGCCATGGTCCAAAATATTCCAAGGGTATCGATGATGATCGTAGAGAGATTGTTACGTATCTTTTCTTCTAATAAACCAATTTCTTCAACGAGGACACCAAGGGTATATGATTTTCCATAGCCTCGTTTCCCGCAGATGAGAACTGCATGAGGAATTGTTGCATCCATTTCAACGGTTGCACCATATGATCCATCCAATGCGTAGAACCGTCCTATGTTCAATGAGGCCGGTGAATCATTTGTTCGGCGACCGAGAACATAGCGTTTCTCATTGAGTTCGGTTAGATATTCGGTGTTCTTCCCTGTAGCCATCATTGTTTCCACAAAAAAAGAATATCATTCAGTAAATTATATATTTTACGTATATAATTACAGGTGTGCTATGCTACAGAACTGCCCAGTACAAACCATAAAAAAACCTGGTGAAACAACTATCAAGATCAACTGTCGAATCTGCGAAAAGGGAACCTCAACGATCTTTGATCCCACCTGCATGAAAAACATACTCAACCTCCTACAACATGAACCAGGAACAACAAAACTCATACTCAACCATGCACTTGTAAAGGTTTACACAGAAGCAACCCTTGAAATCCTAAAAGAATTAGCACAATTCACAGAGGAACTTAAAATCTACACCAGCTTCAAGAACACTCTATTAACAAAACCAAGTGGTAAAAACAACCTACAGGCAAACACACTCCTTCAAATAATTGAAAAAGAGACAAATGACCCCTATCAAACCTATGTCAATCTTGTCAAATGGAAAGAAAACTCTCAGAAACAACATGACATAAAAGAAAAGGACGAACTTGAAACAATCGTTTTGGAGATACTCGAAAAAACAGCATTACGAAAACGATTTACTACCACACCACCAACACCAGATATCTTCTACAAACAGTACATACGTCCCTATGTACGCCCAGGATTTGTGGACTCATTCCTCAAACTTAACCCACCAGCGGACGCAGTATTCCTCACATCCTATCATCTATCAAAAGATTCAGACAAAAGATCTATCACCATCACCTTGTACACTAGGAGAACAAAACCAGAAAAGATCTATTTCCTCATCCCCCCTGAATATGAACTATCACAGCAGGAACTTCTTTTACTCGAGGACGTCAGGCATCATCTTTCATCCCATAGACCTGATGATGCAGGGTTCATGGATGCAGCAAATGCCAGAGAATACTTTAAAAGATTCGCACGTAACATTATAACAGGTCTTGCTGAAGAGCACAAGATACAGCCATCAGCAGACTACATCGATAATCTCTCAGATATCTTTGCAAAATACACTGCAGGGTTTGGTATACTTGAAGATGTATTACAGGATCCCCGTATACAAGATGTGTATGTTAACGCACCTGTTGAGAACAATCCACTGCATCTTGTGGTCAACGGAGAAGAGTTCTCATCCAACATCTATCTATCAAATGATGATGTCGAAGCACTTGCATCCAGATTCCGATCGCTAAGCGGAAGACCCTTCTCAGAAGCGATTCCAACATTGGACATGGACCTTGAAACATATCATACACGGGTGGCAGCTATTAGCAACCCCCTCACACCAAAAGGAATTGCCTTTGCTCTGAGAAGACATCGAAAACATCCCTGGACCCTTGCACATTTCATAGAAAACAAGATGCTTTCTCCGTTTTCTGCTGGTCTTCTCAGCCTCCTTGTCGACGGCCAAAGCTCTCTTCTCATCGCAGGGACCAGAGGTGCTGGAAAAACATCACTTCTCAGCGCCCTTCTCCTAGAGATACCACAACGTTATCGTATCCTTACTATTGAGGATACCTCAGAGATACCCGTTGATACCTTGCAGAAATTGGAATATAAGATACAATCCCTTCTCACACGATCACTTGCCGCAGGATCATCCTCCACAGAGATGCATCCCACCGACACCCTTCGAACAGCCCTTCGACTTGGTGAATCAGTGCTCATCCTCGGAGAGGTACGTGGAATTGAAGCCAAAGTACTTTTTGAGGCGATGCGCGTAGGTGCAGCCGGCAATCTGATCATGGGGACCATCCATGGTTCCACCACTCAGGCGGTCTTCGAGCGCATTGTTCATGATATCGGTGTGCCACCGACCTCATTTAAAGCAGTGGACGCGGTCATCGTTGCCGCACCAATCCGTTCTGAAGGAGGCATTGAAAGGAAACGGCGGGTTGTTCAGATCTCAGAGATCCTATCAACGGGCTGGACACAAGGTGAACATGCTGAATCGGTTTTTCAGGATCTTATGAGCTATGATGTGGAACTGGACACCTTGCAGATAGCTGATATCCTATCCATAGGTCAATCTGAGTTGATACAAAAGATTGCGAAGAAATGGGGCATCACCGTTGAAAAGGTACTTGAAAACATCGAGTTACGAACATGGATGAAACAAACAATTGTAGAAGCAGCACAACACAACCCGATATTGCTAGAAGCAGAGACGATACGAGACGCGAATAATGCATTCTGGATGATACTAGAAGAAAGCAAGCAGCAGTTCAACACGGTTGATTACCAGTATATCAAAACACATTGGACCAACTGGTTCAAACAATATCAGGATAGAAGCCTATGACCCATGAGGACCATTGGTTCATCCGATCCATCCATTTCTCACAAAAACATTTCTCCTTCCTTTTAAAGACCTCAAAAAAAACCAAACAACAGGAAAGTTACTTCAACAAGGAATACCTTGATGCATTACAGTTCTCTGGTTTCCATATCTCACCAACCGATGTTCTTCTTGTTGCGTATACCTTATCATTTCTCTCGTTTCTCGCAATCCTTTTTTTTGATATAAGCGTCATCGTTCTCTACATCACAACCGGGACCAAGCTTGATGCGGCTACCAGTCTTATCATGTTGATCGCAACTATCCTCGTACCGTTCATTTTGATGAACCTTGTTGCATCCTATCCAAAGACCTATCTGAACTATGCAAAGATCCATTCCCTTGGAGACATACCGGAGGTTCTCAGCTATCTCGTCATGTATCTTAAACTGGTTCCAAACCTTGAGAATAGTGTAAAGTTCGCAGCGATGGAATCATCAACATCTCTTGTTCATGATCTGCGAAAAATGATATGGGATATGGAGATACGGGTGTATCATGGTGTCACTGATGCATTGACCCAGTTCGCGAATCAATGGGGGAAATGGAGTGAACATTTCAAACGGTCTTTGCATCTCATTCGTAGTTCCATTGATGAACCCGGGGAAGCCCAACGACTCATGACCCTGAATAAAGCATTGGATGTAGGTCTTGAAGGAACACGGATGGTGATGAATGAATTTGCTGAAAAACTTCATCAGCCAACCATGGTCATCTATAGTATCGGCATCATGATCCCTCTTGCTATCATCGCCATGCTCCCTGCAGCAGGACTGATTGGCCTGCAGATAACCATCTTTCAGATCTTCTTTTTATATGATATCCTCCTTCCCCTGCTCCTTTTTCTTTATATCCGCAGGATCCTGCTCTCTCGACCTGCCACCTTCAACCCACCAAAGATACCTAATGATCATCCTGATCTAAAGGAGATTTCTCATAGGAAACATCAAAGTACCGCCGTAGGTCTTTTCTTTTTGTTCCTTACCCCCTGGATGTTATTGTTGACCATGAATGATTCATCGTTCTTGTACACACCACTTCATACTTTGCATTCATTCATACCTCTAAGTATCACAAGCATCTGGGGTGTTGCTGCAGCAGTGTCCTATTATACCCTTGTTGTCTACCTGCCGCATAAAAAGATCCGGGATACCATCAAACATATGGAGAAAGAGTTTGGTGATGCACTCTACATAATCGGAAATCGTATCAGTGAGGAGAAATCACCAGAGGAGAGTTTTTTGTACACCGCTGAAACCATGAAAGGAAGTGCTATATCAGAGTTGTTTTCACATACTAGTTATAATCTTACCGCGCTTCATACAACGATATCAGATGCGTTATTTAACACAGAGTATGGGTCATTGAAACATGTGTATTCTGAACGGATACGAGCGATCATGAGATTGTTCGTAGAGGGCATTCAAAAAAGCCAGAAATCCGTGAGCATCTCAATCATTCGACTTGCGGATCATCTTAAAGAACTGCAATCGGTTGAAACAAAGATACGAGAGAACCTTTCCACCTTGACATCCACCCTTTCATCGACCGCAACATTATTTGCACCATTGATCGCAGGTGTCACCCTTGCCATCACCCAGCTCATATCAGATATCATTCAGCGAACAACAGAGTCACTTTCAACACCCATGCTTACTGATACATCAATGATATATGGTATCAAAAACACGTTCTCACTAGAAAACATCGATCCGACCTATTTCGTCCTTGTCATCGGTATTTACATCCTTGAGCTTGTGTTTCTTCTCATCCGTTTTACCAATGGTATCGATGAGGGTGATGATAAGGCAGCATTCTATGTTCGACTTGGAAGAACACTGCCTATTGCGGTTATGGTACTTACCTTGAGCATTGTTATCAGTCAATTCTTCCTATCATCAATTGCTACGCGTATCTAACTATCAGAAAAAAAGAGGGAAGGACAGAGTATGTTACGTGATGGTTAGGTTGATTTTTTCTTTGTTTTTGATGTAGTGGTTCTTTTTGCTTTTGCAGGTGCCGTTTTCGCTTTTGGTTTATTAGCTGCCGTCTTTTTTACTGGTTTCTTTTCTGTTTGGTATCCATCCCAGTATTTTTTTAGTTCAATAACACTTGCATTTAAAGTGATTGAATCAGTAACATAGTAAAAATAATCTTTTTTCAATGGAAGAATTGTGTTGTAGTCATATTTCCATTGTTCAGCAAGATATGGATCAATGAAACATCCATAGGATGTGGTACTCTTTTGATCATAGGACCAAGAGAAGAACACTCCCACACGGGATCCATTTTTATCATAGATCCCTTTCTCCATAAGATCATCGGATGGCCAGGTTATCGCACCAACGGTTATTGTCCGTCGCCATTCATGTGAAAGTTCAGTCATTGCTTTTTTCAGGGTGACCGTATCAGAGACATCCTTTATGTAACTTGAAGAGATCGGTATGAGTTTATTGGTACCTCGGAACCATGCATCTCGAATGCTTTCATAAGGTCGTATACCAAAGAAATATTCATTGTCCTTGCTCTTCCAACTACCCCAGTATCTATCAAAGACACCGATAGCGTTGCCTTGATAATCATAGACTTCTTTACCAATAAGTTCATCCGGTTTCATTGTTTTCATTATCCCATCCTCTTATATGCTGAATTGGAATAATCTTATGATATTTATAACTTTATGTTTTATTTTTCATGATAAAAATCAAATTTTTTTAACAATTTCTTCTTTGATAATTTAATCGTTATAAAAAAATTAGGCTATAAATACCTTTATGTTGAATTATCATATGCAAGTTTACGGATTGTTGGCATGGAAAAAGAAACCGTTGTCCTCTTTGGTGCATCTGGCACCATGGGTTTTGAAGCATTCAAGGAACTGTGGAATAGAAAAGATCAGTATAACATTACCATCCTAGTTCGTCCATCGGAAAAGAACAAACAACTTTTTCAGATCTATGAAAAACAAGCAGGCATCAGTTCAATTCCCAAGGAGGGTGTTGTTGAGAACAAGGGGTTCAAGATCGTCTGGGGGGATGCAACAAAGTATGATGACGTGGTCATGGCAGTCCAAGATGCTGATTGGGTCCTTGATGCAATGGCTTGTATCTCACCTTATGCTGATTACTATCCAGATGTCGCTAAAAAGGTCAATATTGAGGGTATTCGCAATATTATCAAGGCCATTGAGTCACAGCCTCATGGTTCTGACCATATTAAACTAATCTATACTGGTACCGTTGCTGAGACAGGGGATCGTTTACAGAAGATACATTATGGCCGTGTTGGTGATCCATTGAAACCAGCTATATTTGATACGTATGCGGTGACCAAGATCCTTGGAGAACGACTGGTCCTTGAATCTCAAATAAAACATTGGGCATCCCTACGGCTCACCTATATCATGCCAACTGATTACAAAGATTTCATGAGCCTGGTTGATCCTATCATGTTCCATCAGCCTATTGACTCTTTCATGGAGAATGTTACCAGCCGGGATGCAGGATTTGGGCTTGTGAACTGTCTTGATATATCAGATGATTCTGATTTCTGGCGACGGGTTTACAATATGGGTGGGGGAGAAAAGATGCGTTGTACCGCCTATGAGTTCATGAACATGGTATATCAGATGCTTGGTCTCACAGGGATCGAAGCGTGTAGCGAGCGGAAATGGTTTGCACTTCTTAATTTTCATATGCAATATTATGAGGATAGCCATATTCTCAACAACTATCTTCATTATTGGAGGGATTCTTTAGAGGATTGGAAACATGCATTATATGAGAATATGCCCATGGGTATGAAACTTCTGGCATTTCTCTGTAAACATAGTGGATTCATCAGACAAAAGGTGGAAAAGACAACCTATAAGATTTTAAAGAATATGACTGAGAATCATCGAAATGGGACCATGTACTGGCATCATCATAACAACACACAGAGAATATCAGCATTTTATAAGGATGTTGAAACCCTTGAATCAATCCCTGATTGGGGTGCGGATATGCCTCAGATGGATCCTGAACCAGCATGGGTTAGACTTAAACATGGGTATGATGAACGTAAGAAGGTATTAACTCTCTCTGATCTGAAACAAGCTGCGGAGTTCAGAGGTGGCACATGTATTACTAGGAAATGGGATGGTGATCTCTATGCTGATGTAACATGGAAATGTGCTCAAGGTCATCGCTTTACTGCTAAACCTTTTACGGTGCTTAAGGCTGGTCATTGGTGCCCTGATTGTCTACCACCACCATGGGATTTTGATGATGAGGCGAAAAGAAATCCGTTCTTTGCACAGGTATGGTATACAAATCATGATACAAATGAACATAATGTTTATCCGGAGGATGGTGTGAAGGATATTTCTGCAGCTGATAGGGATGAAGCATTTCAAAAGAAATCACTTATAGGATTCTAAAATCATCATAAACCTTATAATTATAAAATTTCTTCTATTTATCTAATGGTTTTATCTTTCAGAATCCTATGCATCGGTATCCTCACGTTGATAATTCTCTCAACGTATGGTCTCTCTGAAGGACAAACAACAACTATTGAGGACCTCAGATTCTCACAGATCATTCAGCCACCAATTGACCCAACACAGCCACAAGCCTTCTTTCAGCCTATCGACATGCGAGTAACATTTGAGAACCCCTGCTGGGCCATCAATGAAACCATACATTCCATACGAATCGTTCTACAAACGGGGTTGGATCTCATCGAGCTTGAATCGCAGATCTATGATCTGAGTTTTAAGGAGGATCAATTGCTTTCCTCCTGCAACATCGTCTTTCTTATACCACCAGAGGTAACAAAGAACAGCTGCTTTCAGCTCAGGTATACTGATAAAGAAACAGAGGGACCCAAGTACCCTGATCATGTCTATGTAAAAGATTTGCATCACTTTTATGAACCGATCTCTGGGCAATCCATGGATTTTGACTATTATCAGATAGATCAAGATGACAATGTCATCTACGGCATCCTTCAAAAAGGAATACTAATGGGAAATGGGATATCTCATACCGTTGTGAAATGCAAAGAAAACACAAAGACATTTGAAATGTTTCACACCGATCAAGTAGCAACATTTTACATCAGCCATCACACCTCAGGATCACAAAACAATAACATCGGATGGACCGGGACAGGATGGGCTAACGATATTGAAAAGACCGTTCTTGTGGATGGGAATCTTATGGTGAAACTAAGGATAAAAAGTATTTCACCGGAACAGACCTTACTAACGGATAACATCTACACCTATTATTTCTGCCCAGATTCTACAAAACGATTATTTGTTGATGCGCATCATGAGGTATTAAATTCGGTCACGGTCACTGGTGCACTTGAACGTGATGGGACCTACGCAAGTCTTTCCACGTTTAAAAGTAGGATCGCTGCGATTGAAAAGATGAACATCGGTAAAATACTTCCAATGCTCCATGTCTATGGTAAGGATGAAACCATAAAAGAGTTTTCCATACCCTCCGACCCCTCCTCATCCAAGGAGGAATGGATCCTTTCAACCCATGATGACTGCGACATAGGTTCACACAGTTGGGTATGTTTAGATGACACGGAATCTGGAAAAGCCCATGGCATCATCTTTGCATCAAACACCAATATCACAAATAATGAAGAGGATGGACTGCAGGTTAAGGCCGCGGTGAAACAACATGTGAAACTCCCTGGTCTTGAGGCAGATACGGGCGATATCTATATCACCAGGAACTCGTATGAGTCAGGCCGGACACAGAATCTTGAACTTACAAAGGGTTTGAACATTTGTTTTCAGGCAGTGTTTGTCACCTTTGAAGATGGCGGGTATACTGCAGTGGACACAGAATCAGATATCTACAAAGCTCTCATTGTTACACGTCCCACGGAGGGTGGATCATCACTCGAAGAGGATGAATCGGAACATAATCGATTTACTCTAACTGCTTTTGTTCATTCTGCCCCTAGTTTCCCCTTTGGGTCCATGGTTTCCGCGACCCTTGGAAGATCATTTTCATTTATCACCGTGGAACTTTACAAGGACAACCGACTATCCTGCTCGGGTTCTGCGGGACGACTCCCCATTGGCACCATTGCATCTTTTACCGATGAAGAGACCCTGATACAGAAAACAAGGCAGATCCTTACCGCAATTGATCTACGGAACAGTTCCATTTTTAAAAAGATCGAATTCCCTGATCTTTCACCTGGCAGATATGTCGTCAAGGTCTATAAGGCAAACACCTTGTTTGATAATGGTCGGCAATTCATTGGGTGCAACATCATTGATATCGATGATGATACAAAGACACATGTCTATTGTAAACGACAAGCAGAAATACAGGTATCAACAGTAGATGAAGAAGATAGACCTGTATCAGGGTTAACCGTGGTGTTATCTCAGGATGATTCGATCATCTCAACAGGTTTAACCGATGGGAATGGAAGCTTCTGCATCGCTGCACCCTATGATCTGAACTCACCGTATACTCTTCAAATGTTCTATCAAGGTTTTCTCGTTGAAGAAAAAGAGATACACCTTGGCTTACGACAGGTGATCTCCCCAGTAAAGCAAACTGTCCGTTTACCACTCCATACTGTAGAGATCACGGTTGTGGACACGCTTGGGCTTGCTCCTGCTGTTGATCTTTCACCAGTCTTGCTCAGTGAGAACATGAGAGAACCCGTTCACATCCAGCCAAGTGACCCAACCCCAGATCATATCAATTTTTCTGATATCTATAGTGAAACATACACAGTCTTGTTAAGTTATAAATCGTTTGAAATCAAAGAAGACATCGTGGTAGACAAGGATACACTTCTAGAGGTAGTTTTTCCCGCTGAATACACCGTGAGTTTTGATGTGCTGAACCAATGTGGACTACCTACCGCACATGGTATCATCAAGCTTCGGAGGGAAACCAAAACAGTAAATCTTGATCTTTCTGATTCGGATGAGGCTCACATATTGCTTCCACCAGGAAGTTACCAGACACAGGTCTTTGAGGATGAAACAAAGCAATACGACCAAGTATTTGATGTAGGCTCTGAAAAAACCCTTGTGCTTGTCACAGATCAAGAATCAATGATCCATATTATTTTTATCATCATAGGTCTTTTTGTATCCCTATTTGCAGGCATCTATGGACTCATGCGAAAAAACGTTATTGTCTCATTGAGAATCCTTGCATTAGGTTTGATTCTTATCAGCATGTTCTCACCCTGGTGGCAGCTGACCGGATCTGATGATGATGTAACAATGGTGACAACGAATTATCTCTTCCCTTCAAGTATGATCTCATTTATCACAACACAAGATATGAGCTTTGGTGAGAAAGGTTTGATACCCCCTGAGATCACAGTGATCTTTGACACGCTTGTTGTTCTCTTAGCCATCGTCTGTGCAGGGCTTGTTGTGGTTCTCTTGCTCGATCGGGTTTCCTTTGCTCACGCTAAGCTCGCCTTCTCTTTTCTTTTCATCCTCTTGGCAGCTATCATCATCGTTTATCTTGTGACCATGTCTCAGGTAACTAGTCTTGGGATCGGCAGTTTCATGGGAGATGGTTCATTAGATGTATCATTAGCAGGTTGCTCAGATGTAATCTCTCTTTCTAGTAGTTGGGGGCCCGGATTAGGGTTTATTCTTGGTTCTGTCTCGGTTGGTCTCTTGTCTGTTGGTCTTGTTGTTTTAAGGTACCAAAAAAAGAAGAAAGCTTTTTAAGATCTTTACATAGAATAATGTAATATAATTTTTACATTTTCGAAAAATATAAATACTAAAAATGTAATATATTTTTTACATTAAGTTGTTGGAGTGAACAACCATGCCAGTGAGCACAAAGATAAACACAAAACAAAGGATCAAAACAAAATACGCAGCCGCCATCATAATCATCATCGTAGGAATCCTCTTCACCATCTATGATGTTGGTGGAAAACCATTTGCAGGATTCCCATCTCTTGGACTCTGGATACTTTTCACAGGTGTCATCGTCGCAGCAATATCAACAATAAATCTAGGTTCAAAGAAAAGAGAACGGATCATCGATGAACGCATGGAACACATCGGATACAAAGCATCACGCGTAACCACCATGATACTCATACTCACCCTATTCACAACCATGGTCATCGACGGCATCATCACCATCACCACCCCCTACTACCTCTACGCAAGTTTCCTCGTCTGCTTCTACATCTTCACCTACACCATTTCCTACAAGCTCATCGAGAGGAACAACTAACGAATCAAAAGGTGCACACACCTATGAAAACAAGGATAACAGAACTAAGAAAACACCTTGAAATGACACAACAAGATCTTGCAGACATGGTAGAGGTCACCCGCCAAACGATCATCTCCTTAGAACAAGGAAGATACAACCCCTCACTGGAACTCGCATACCGGATCACAAAAGCACTCAAGAAAAAACACATTGAGGACGTCTTCATCCTTGAAGTTATCTAATCATTCTCAAAAGAGAATCCAATGAAACAATAAGATATATCAAATTACAGAAACGTAAAATATCATGAAATGATATGAGAAAAGGTTACTATGGATGAAAAAAGATTAAAAAGATACAAAGAAAAGATTTCAGTCATAGAACTAAGAAGCGAAAATATCGCTTCATGAATTCATGAGAGAGACGAAAAAAGTGTTTTGGCTATTTATAAAGCATTTCAAGAACTAGTGGAATTATTTACAGATATTTGTTCTATGATGTTAAAAGACATGTCTGAAATCGTTGAAGACGATTACTCAAACATCGAAACGCTACAAAAAAAAGGAATTTTCAATCAGGAGCAGGAATCAATATTAAAAGAGTCAAATGGCCTAAGGAATAGACTAATCCATGAATATAACGGTTTGGAAAGAAAAACTGCCATTAACTCAATCTTAGAAATAAATGAAAAATTGGATTCAATCATTGAGGTAATTAATACATGGATAAAAAAAACATCAAAACAATAAAAGATGATTTTTTGTGGATAAATGAGGAAGAAAATATTCTCTCCATTTTGATTTTTGGTTCAGTTGTGAAAAACCAAAATCAAAAAAAAAGTGATATAGATATCGTCCTTGTTGTACCTGGTCTTTCCCATTTTTATTATGATTGTAAGAACATCACCAATGGACCTGTGGACGCTTCAAAAGTATTACGAAGTGTATTTAGAAACATAGATACAGTCACAAAAAAATATGATGTTCATCTATTCGAAGAATTGCCGCTCTATATGAAAATAGACATTATTAAGAACCATGTTATAGTACTTACCAAAGATAAGTATGGAATGTACGAATATTTCCATCACTATCGAAAACTCTGTAATAATCAGAGGCATAGAAATACCATGAGTAAAAAAGCGATTCTGTCCACATTTTGAGAAGCGATAACATTATTTGAATGTAAATCTTTTTAAACAAATAATCTTACAAAATTTTAATGTATTGATCCTATTTACAACTAGTATACATTTGATTGTGCATAATTTTTGCAATAACGTTTGGCCTCTTTATATACTCTCGTCGTAATCTATTAATTAGATGACTTGTTTCAAGCCTCCAAAACGTTACTGCGTTGAGAAGGTTAGAATCATGTTAGAACTACAGAACCCTTTTATCATGGCCCCGATAAAATTAGGATATAGTGATGGAACAGGTAGGATCAATGATCGATTTATCTCATTTTATAAAAGGAGAAATAAAAGAATCGGTGCTATCATTCCAGAACCATTCTACTTAGACAGACGACTAAGAGAGATTCCTAACCAGATGGGTATTGATCATGATGAAAAGATCGAAGGATTACAAAAACTCGCCGACACCATTCATGAGAATGGGGCAAAGGCCATCGCTCACTTAAACCACCCGGGAAGAATGGCAAATCCAAATATTCCTGGTAATCTCTTTGTATCCTCAATAGATGATCCCTGCCCAAATGGCGGAGCCATCCCAAAACAAATGACCAAAGAGGACATGGATGAGGTAACATCACTTTTTGTCTCCGCGGCCAAACGAGCGGAACAATCAGGTTTTGATGCTGTTGAACTTCAGATGGGTCATGGTTATTTACTGGCACAGTTCATCTCACCAGCGGTAAATACAAGAAAGGATGAATTTGGTGGGAGTTTTGAGAACCGGGTTCGTTTCCCCTTAGCAGTTTTTGATGCAGTAAAATCCGCCGTTACCATCCCCATAATCATACGAGTGAGTGGAGATGAAATGATACCTGAAGGAATCACCCTTGAGGAAACAAAGAAACTCGCCAAATTGTTACAAGAGCAGGGTGCGGAAGCCATCCATGTCTCCGCTGGCACGGTCTGTTCAACACCACCATGGTTCTTCCAGCATATGTTTGTTCCAAAAGGAAAAACATGGGAATTTGCCGGAAGCATTCAAGAATCCCTTGATATCCCTGTGATCTTTGTAGGGCGGGTCAACTCAGCTGGTGATATAAAGAAACTGCAAGAACAGTACCATGCTCGGTATATTGGGATCGGTCGGGGGCTTGTTGCGGACCCTGATTTTCTCTCAAAATATTATGAGAATATACCTGGTCCAATAAGACCCTGTCTTGCTTGCTCTGATGGATGCCTTGGTGGTGTTAAATCAGGGGAAGGGTTACAATGTGTGGTCAACCCAGAGATAGAATTCGGAGAACAACCCCTTGTGAAAGCAGACCGTCCGCTCTCTTATGCTGTTGTAGGCGGAGGGCTTGCGGGGATGCAAGCAGCGATCAGTCTTCATGAACGAGGGCATAAGGTTGATCTGTATGAGACCGATCAGTTAGGTGGTCAATTCAATTTAGCATATCTTCCACCCAATAAAGAAAGTCTCAAAGGGATCATTGATTATTTCAAGGATCAATTGAACCGGTATACTATCCCTGTGATCAAGGAAACAGCAACAGCTGATATGCTCTTAGATTCAAACTATAATGGAGTCGTACTTGCAACAGGGTCACGTCCAGCGATACCCCCTATAAAAGGACTAGGGGAATACTACTGGGCAGAATGTTTACTCGAGGAAAACCTTCCAACAAAGAAACGAGTCGTTGTCATCGGTGGCGGTCTCATCGGAGTGGAAATCGCTAGTAACCTTGTGGACAAGGACAACACCGTGTATCTAGTGGAGATGCTTAGTGAAATCGCCAGAGGCATGGAACTTATAGAGAAAAAACTGACACTTCAGAAATTAGCGAAACATAAGGTCACTATCCTCACAGACACCCGTGTCTCTCAGATAGATGGGAACAAGGTGCATTTAGATGGAGCCAATGAGACAATCGTGGATAACATCGATGTGATCGTGGTAGCAACCGGGATGAAATCCTACAATCCACTTGAACCAGAACTAAAAAATCAGCTACCAGTATCTGTTGTAGGTGATGCAAAACAAATTGGCAAAGCAAAGGATGCGATCAGATCTGCTTATGAGATCGCGTCAGCATTGTGAAATGATTAAAATAAGAGGTTCTCAGATTTACGGTTTAAAATACGGTGAAGGAATGTTAAGATCGTTATTTTTAGCAGGTAATTTTAAATATTAATACCGTGCATACTTTATATTAAGGTCGTATTAATATGGTACAAGCTATCATTAACATTGATGAGAATACAAATAGGATTTTAAATATCATTAAAGCAAAATATGGGCTCAAAGATAAAAGTCAAGCCATTGATCGTATGGCCAAAGAATATGAGGCAGAAATTCTTGAACCTCAATTAAGACCTGAATATATTGAAAAGGCTAAGAGAATAATGGTTGAAAAACCTGTAAAATTAGGGGATATAAAAGAGTTTAAAAAGAGATACGGAGTTAAGTAATGTATACTCTTTTTTATAAGCCAAACATTGGTCAAGAACCCCATAGCAAGCTATGGGGCATGATTAAGGAAAATCGAAGAGCTTTAGCTGTTTTCCTTTCCGCCCTTGTTTCTTAATATACTCTCTAATGATATCGGCGTTTACACCTTCTCCAACAGTTCCCACATATCCACCATCACTCCAGAATTCTCCTCCCCATAATTCCCTCTTCACATCAGGATGCTTCTTAAACAACTGAATTGCACTTATACTCTTTACAATTTGAAAAATTTTCGAGGGAGAATAACTTGGTACAGATTTTATCATGAAATGAACATGATCCTCGTCAAAACCCATTGTTTCAAATCCAACATAATACCTGTCTTCAATCTCTTTACAAACATCCTTAAGAGATTCAATATATCTCTCCTCTAAAAACAAATCCTTCCTATATTTGATACAAAAAACAAAATGATATTTTATTCTAAAAACTTTATGTGCAGCTCTTTCAAGGCCATCCATAGAAAAAGCAAGTTTTATTAGTTTAATACTCTAACGCTCGCATCCCCACAGCAAGCTGTGGGGTATTCATATAAATAAATA
>CAYPIF010000033.1:0-37942 GCA_964410735.1 uncultured Thermoplasmatales archaeon | reverse complement strand
AACTTACTATATTCGTACCGCTTTGTCTCCATTCTTTTTACCCTATTGAATGAATACAATAGCGGTACATTATTTTACCCAAAAACGGAGAAGAGCCATACAAATTTATATGTATCTACTCTGGAAATCACGGATGTTTCTCTGAGTGATTCTACATTGTTGTGTCAATTGTTCGGCGGTCAAAATATATCGATCAACGTGACCATCAAGAATAACGCTAATGTTGATTATTCGGATTCATTTGTTGTTGAATTGTATACGAATCAAGTTAGTTATTTGACGGAACAGTCTTTTACTAATGATATTAAAGCAGGGGAGTCTATCACAGTTTGTTTTTCCAATGTCCATATTGCTGTTGAACTAGGTGAGCATACTCTGGACGCATATTTTAGTAGCGATATTCATTCCCGGAAATATGATGTTTTTACGTCCACGCTAACTGGTTCCACTGCATATGAGAACAGAATAAAATTTAATCTATTACAAAACATGAAAAAAGGTTCTACAGAACCGTTAGAAAATGGTGGTCCTGAGTTAGACGTATTTCTTTGGCCTTGTATCGGCAATGGGTTCAGGCGGGATAATCTTGAGATAGCAGTGAAAAATGTTGGAGATGTTACAGCTCATAATGTAACATTGATTGATCTTATAATCGATGGAAACGTTGTATACAATAATAGGGAAACTGAATGGGGTCGTGATGTTGAACCAGGTAGCACAATGATGGATTACCCAAGGACCCAATTCGTTGGTTTTGGTGTGTTCGAAGCAACCATAACCGTCACCTGCGATGAAGGTGTCACAGATACAGGTTCAGCAAGCGGCAAAAATACTTTAACTGTAGACATTCGTGATTATGACACAGGTTATCTTGCGGGTTCCAATACCTTAACATTATTTGAAGGATCAGCTGTACCCACAATGTTCAAGACCTGGAATAATGAACATAAGACCATAAGATTAAATGTGAATTTCTATTCGAGTCACTCGTATGATTTTAAAACAGAGCTTTATGCTGAATTTAGGGCAGGTCATGTTCTTTTAGGAGCAGGGTATGCATTAACTGGTTTAGAGGCGAGATTGACTGAAGTTAGAATCATTCCTCAATAAGGTGGTGATTCCTCATATTTTTTTTATTTTTTATTAGCCATAAGAGTAGCAGCAGATACAAAAAAATAAATAATTCTTTTATCCATTATTTTATTTGTCTTTGAGGTGATTGGTTACGACAGATTTCTTTGCTAATATGTTATTAAGTGCATTCATCATTGGTCTTTTTATTTGTTCGATACTGTTTACTGTCTATCTTTTTTTTAATGAAAAAAAGCTTGAGAAGATAAAATCAATACATGAGCGAAAAAAAATGTATAAAAATGCATTATTTGTTAGCATGTTTATTATTATATTTGGGGCATTGTTTTATATTATTGGGTTGTATATAACCAGGATGGATATTACATTTTTTGGCTGGACCTTCATTTCAAGTGGTTTTATCGGTTGTGTTTATAGTTTGATTAATTGGTATAAAGCAAGGTCAACGTAATTACTTACTGTGTAAAACCATATTTTTTGGATGTTAAACATCCTCTTTACCCTCATTTTTTCACATATGTAGTTGCATATTATTGTCGCATTATCAAAGGTAAAATGGGTATACTAAAAAAACCTCTTGAGTAGTAATCTTTGAAATTTCATAATAAAATTCTAAAGTTAACTATTGTTATTCAAAAATATCTATTTTCGCTATTTTTCAACTTTTTTCACAATCTTTTCACAATTATAATAACAATATTTAAATACAACGTGTGTGCTATAAAGTTCATAAAAAATGGGAGTGGAAGAAAAGGTGAATAAATCAACATGCATTTTAGTTTTGTTTGGAATGCTGATATTACTACTAATACAATCAATTACCCCACCTTTGATGGCAACAACTATCTATCAAGTCCCACAAAATATCCAATATGGTGATATCATCCTCATCCAATGGGGGGATAGAGATAATTTATCACAAGATATATGGTTCCATAAGTTCTTATACTGGAATCATGCTTTTTTATATGTTGGAGGGGAAGATAATAATGTTATCCATACCTGGGACGTTACGCGGAATGAATCTTGGAATAATGCAATTTCTCGTCAAGAAGATCCCTATGGTGGAGTGGCCAAATTAGGGCTTGCAAGAGCGACCACTGACGCAACTGAAAGGCGTCTGGCTATTCAGTTTGCAGAGGATAAATTGGGACATCCGTATGATACGATGTCTCAAGCAGTAGCAAATCCGCGTAAACAAATCCAACCAGATGTTGAGGGCTGGTGGTATGATGTTCTCCCATCAACATGGGTTAGCAGATTTTGTTACAATGACTCTGGTCGTGCATGGAATTATTATTGTACTGAACTTACTTGGGCTGCATACTTTAATGCTACCGCTGGAGATAAATATTTAGAGTATACATCTGATAAATATGCTCTCCGTGGCATGGAGATATGGTTGGATGATGATGTTACCCATATTAATCCTACACCATACAATGTGGGTAATCCTCAACCGATGCTATATGATGAATGCTAATCGATGTTTTTCCCTCTTTCTTAACTTATATCAAGGGGGAAGTTTCTTATATTTCTACATAAATAGATTTAAAGGATAAAAAAACTGATGGTTGTCTAATATGGGAAAAAGATTGATAGTTATCTCCATAATCTCATGTTTTTTACTTCTCCCCGGTTTCCTGAATACAATTAATGATGGGCAAGCATTGGATTCGTTCCAAATAGATGATGACAAGAGAATGCATGAATTTCTAAATTCCTATATAAATGATGAGTGGAATAAGACCTTTGGAGGGACTGGTGTTGATTCCGCGTTTCATGTTGAGGAAACAAGTGATGGTGGATATATATTGGTGGGTGGTACTGGATCATATGCTGAGTATGGTTATGAGGATATTTGGCTTATTAAAACGGATCATAAAGGAAATATATTATGGGAGAAATTTTTTGGTGGTGAAGATCTTGATCAAGGCCTCTGCGTACGAGAAACTCTTGATAGTGGGTTTATTATTGTGGGAATAACATATTCTTTTTCATCTCGTGTCCCACATGATGAAAACATCATATTGATAAAGACAGATAAAAATGGTAATGAAGTATGGACTAAAATAATTGATAATACAGCAGGTGATGAAAGTGGGATGTCTGTACGTCAGACCGATGATAACGGGTATATTATCGTTGGAGATACAAATGCTAACGGTGCCAGCTTCAATGTCTACTTGATTAAAACTGATGAATATGGTGATGAATTATGGAATAAAACCTTTGACGGTGGTGGTTTTGATGGTGGTGACGATGTATCTCAAACTGATGATGGTGGATACATCATAGTTGGTGTCACAAGTAAGATGGGTGGGGGGCTTTGGCTTATTAAAACAGATGATATTGGGAACCTACTGTGGGATAAGGTTCTTGGTAAAGGATCTGATTGGGGGCATTGCATTCAGGTTACACGTGATGGTTGTTACATTATCTCAGGTTATACAAGCCATTATGGTATGGGTAGCCAAGATGTATGGCTGGTCAAAACGGACAATAATGGTTATGAGTTATGGAATCATACATTTGGGGGTGGTGGTTTTGACTGGGCAAATCATGTTTCGGAAACCAGTGATGGCGGATATATATTGGTGGGTGGTACTGGGTCGTTTAGCAGAAATGGTGGTAATGATCTGTGGTTGATCAAAACAGATATGAATGGTAATAAGCTATGGGGGAGGATTCTTGGAGGATCAGATTTTGAGAATGGGCATTGTGTTCAGGAAACAAGCGATGGTGGATATATTATCGTTGGTTGGACAGAATCTTTTGGATCGGGAAAGAGGGATTGTTGGTTAGTGAAGGTCACCCCAGATAACGGTCCACCATGTAAACCAGTGATTACTGGACCAAGTAACGGTAAGGTCTATAGGTCCTACGAGTACACAGTACGCTCAATCGATCCCGAGGATGATGATATATATTATCTCATTTTATGGGATGATAGTATCTCTGGATGGATGGGACCTTATGAATCTGGTGAGAATGTGACGTTTTCTCACAGTTGGCCTTCTGAAGGAATGTATTCCATTCAAGTAAAAGCAATCGATATTCATGGTTGGGATAGTCTTTTATCTGATCCGTTACCGGTGATTATACCGAAGAATAATAACAATCTATTTGACTTGTTAGGCCCAAAGGTTTTTCATAATCATCCCTGGTTATTTCCTTTTATGCACCTTTTTTCCATGACATAATTTTCTTTCAATTACTTCTTTTAATTTGGTTCAAATCGATTATATTAGAATACTATTGTTCATTAAGATTTATATCTCTTAATAGAACATCATTCTCACCTGGTTAAAAAAATAACTACATTATACTAATACGGTGTTTAACATCTGAAAACCATATTTCTTCAAATCATAACTATAAATAACAGTATTGGTGTTTCTTTATAGCATCATATGGAAAAAGGTCTTGTTTCAAAAATATCCTATCAAAAACCATTCTCATATCTTATTTTTTTGAACACATTTGCACAATGGTACCGCTTCCTCAAACAATCCCAATATTGGACAAAAGACCAAATACAACACTATCAAATTACAAAGTTAAAAGATCTCATCACCCACTCATGTTCAAACGTACCGTATTACAGGAAATTATACCATAATCATAACATCAAATCAAATCATATCAAAACAATTTCAGATATTACGCAGATACCGTTCATTACCAGAGATGAAATCAAGCAACATACTGTTTCATTAAAAGCAACGAATTATCCACAAACTGCATTTAAGAAAACAATGACCGGGGGAACAACAGGATCACCCCTTGAACTCTATAGTGAACAAGCTCGATGGCTCGGGATTCATTTCGCTTTCAATAAAATATACATGGAACGAGCAGGGTACCGTTGGACTGATAAAGTTGTATCCATAGCAGGCATCTCAAAAGGATCCATCCATCATCCATTTCTTAGAACTCTAGAGATCAGTTCATTTCATACGGCAAAAAAGGATTTTGATGAGTATTACGAAAAGATAAAACGTTTCAAACCGAAATATATCACATCTTACCTATCAGCGCTCTCATTATTTACACAATACCTGAACAACACAGGAAAAGTTCCTCCAGCCCCCTTAAAAGCAGTATTTCTTCATGGTGAGACCGTCTTTGATTGGCAACGGAAACTCTTAGAAGACTTCTATGATTGCCCTGTTTTTGATCAATATGGTCATCGTGAACAATGTGTTTTTGCAACAAGCTGTGAACGAAACAACCAGTATCATGTATACCCAGAGTATGGTCATGTTGAGATCATTGACAAAGAAGGAAAACCATTAACAAAAAAAGGTGAACAAGGCGAGATCGTTGCAACAAGTCTTACCAACAACGTTTTTCCATTGATCAGATATAAAACAGGAGATATCGCAGTTGTTGGTGATGAAACCTGTGAATGCGGACGGCAACATATCCTTATAGAGCGAATAGTAGGGCGAACACAGGAATTCCTTATAACACGGAACAATGAAAAAATGCCCGCCACCGGTTTATACCATGTCATCGCTGAATACGGGAATCATGTGAAGGAATGCCAACTCATCCAGAAACAGAAAGGTGATATCATCATCACTATTGTTCGTGATGAAGGATATACAGAACAGGATGCAAAAAAGATCATCAAAGGTTTCTCAGATCGATTTCAGACCTCATTCTCCATCGAGTTACAGTATACTTCCACGATAGAAAGGACACAGCAGGGAAAATACCGATATGTCATCCAAAAAATACCAAACAATTTTTGAAAACAACACGTCACATTTGAACTAAAGGATACAATGAATGCCTGATAAACTATCCATACCCGTTTCTTTTGAACAATGAACCACCCTTTGAATCCATCCCTACTACCAACGGACCAAACTTCTCCACCTTAAAGACCCATACTGCCTCAGCCATACCAAGTTCCTCCAACCAAAAGACATCAACGACTTTGTGTATCTGATCAGCAGCAAGAGCCCCGGCACCACCCGTATACACTGCATATACACCTTTTTTCTTTTTTAACGCAAGCCGGGTTTGTTCACCCATGTCACCTTTTCCAATGATCAAACGAGTGTTGAAACGTTCGATGAAACGATCTTCAAATATCTCCATCCGACTACTTGTTGTTGGACCTGCGGAGATAACCTCCCAGCTATCATCCTTCTGTCTCATCAATGGTCCGCAATGATACAAGCTCATCTCAGAGATACTAAACGGGATATCATCCAAAGGCAACTCAAGAAGTAATCGATGTGCCTCATCCCGAGCGGTAAATACAGATCCAGATAGATAAAAGATATCACCAACAGAAAGATCTTCAATCTTTGAGATATCCTTTGGCAGCATAAGATGTTTCATCCTAGATCACCTCAAAACTGCCATCCTTATGAATGATCATTGTCGCCCGTCGGTCCGCCCAACATTGAACAACAAGACCAACGGGAAGACTTGCAGGATGACGTGGTGCTTTTTCGATGTGAACATCAAGAACCGTTGTTTTCCCACCCAGACCCATCGGGCCAATACCGGTTCTATTTATACGTTCAATCAGCTCCAATTCTAACGCCGCTACCTCGGGATCAGGATGCCGTGAACCCACAGGTCGAAGAAGAGCAAGTTTCCCTAGTTTCATCGCAAGGTCCGCACCTCCACCGATACCAACACCAACAACAGTAGGTGGACAGGGGTTACCTCCAGCTCGTATCATCTCTGTAACAATAAAATCCTTCACACCTTTTAACCCACGGCCAGGTTTCAACATGACTAGTTTGCTCATATTCTCACTGCCCCCACCTTTGGGAACCGCAGTGATCTTCACCTCATCACCCTCATTGAAATCCCAGGTTATCGCAGGGATGTAATCACCAATATTATCCTTATGATTCTCCCTAGTTAATGGATCAAAGGTGTTAGGGCGTAACGGGATCTCCTGCGTCGCGATCTTTACGGCATCTAATAAAAGATCTTTTAGATCACCACAATACGGGAAATCCTTACCCATCTCAACGAAAAAGGTTTGAACACCAGTATCCTGGCAGAGAGGTCTTTTTGTTTTTTTTGCGATATCAATGTTCTTAAGGATGTTATGAAGTTGAATCCTTGCAATACCTTCCTCCGCATCATACGCTTTCTTCAAAGCCTTGATAACATCAGCTGGAAGTTCATTTTCAGCTTTTTGAATGAGCTCAACTAGTCCACGGAGGATTTTATCAGTATCCATTGTCCAAACATCCAAAGACGACATGGATTCAAAAAAGATAAGGCTTTCTTTTACCCATACATGATATGCCCCTCTGTCCCAGTGATACGGGACAACAACACGTTCACATCTGAAAGGGTATGGACCTCCTTCACATCCGTCTTTAAGGTCTTAAGATTCTTGCAGGTCTCAAAATACCGTGGGAATACCTTTCTGAACCGTACAACCCCGGAGGATTCCCCAAAATAATCAGACACAAGGGACACATGATCGAAAACAACATCCTTTCTCTCCTTAAGAGTTGGTTCCTGATAGCTTGTCCTCTTAAGAGAAGAAGCAATCTCTTTGATTATCCAGGGGTTACCAATGATGCTACGCCCTGGCATCACTGCAGTTGCCTGTGTTTTTTCAAGGATATGAGTAGCATTCTTACCAGTTATACCACCATTTGCAATGATCGGAAGTGATACAGATCGAGCAACTGCTGATATCGCCTCGTAATCGATATGAGCACCGAATTTCTTCTCAGCAGATCGACCATGTATCGTAAGAGCAGTAGATCCAGATCCCTCAAGTTTTTCTGCAAAAGAAATAACATCATTTGTTGAATCTGAATAACCAAGCCGCATCTTCACAGTCACAGGGACATCAACAGATGTTGATACGCTTTCAACGATATCACGGGCACGTTGTTGATCCCTCATCAGCGCGGCACCCTGACCCTTCCGTATCACCTTTTTCACGGTGCAACCCATATTGATATCAATGTAATCAAACCCAAGGGATTGCATGATACGAGCAGCTTGCGCCATCTCAAGAGGATCATCTCCTAACAGTTGCACACCATTTTTATGATCACCCTTCACCTGTTTGAGCATCTCCCTCGTCTTTTTGTTGTTCATAAGCACCGCCTTTGCATTCACCATCTCAGTTATGATAAAAGGAGGACGATATCGAGCAAGGATCTGCCTATACGGATAATCAGTGAAACCACTTAGAGGCGGCAGGATAAGATGTGATTCAGAAAGAATTCGTAAAAAATCGGTTTTCTTCATAAAAAAATAAAAAAGGAGAAGGAAAAAATGTTCCCTTCCACAGCATTATAGTCGTTTTTTGACAAGTGTGTCGACGATACTTGGATCTGCGAGGGTACTTGTATCACCAAGTTGATCGATGTTCCCATCAGCAATCTTTCGAAGGATACGACGCATGATCTTTCCAGATCGGGTCTTTGGAAGCCCTTCGGTGTATTGGATCTTATCAGGGGTTGCGATGGCACCGATATCGTTTCGAACGAGTTGAACAAGCTCTTTAGTAAGCGATTCATCCTCGGTCTCTCCGGCTTTCAAGGTGACATATGCGTAGATACCCTGTCCTTTGATCTCATGCGGGAATCCAACAACTGCTGCTTCAGCGACCTTCTTATGTTTTCCAAGCGCACCTTCAACCTCAGCAGTGCCGATACGATGTCCAGATACATTGATGACATCATCAACACGCCCAGTGATCCAGTAATATCCATCAGGGTCTCGATGGACACCATCACCCGTGAAGAAAAGTCCTGGATACATGGTGAAGTATGTATCTTTGAATCGTTTGTGATCACCATAGACGGTTCTCATCATACCTGGCCATGCTGACTTGATGACAAGATTTCCGCTGACTCCGTTTCCTTTGATCTCATGACCCTGATCATCGACGACCATTGGTTCAACACCAAAGAACGGAAATGTTGCACTGCCTGGTTTCAATGGGGTTGCTCCGGGGAGTGGTGTGATCAATATCCCACCGGTCTCAGTTTGCCACCAGGTATCAACGATTGGGCAGCGTTCTTGACCAACGAGTTTGTAATACCAGTTCCATTCTTTTTCCTTGATTGGCTCTCCAACAGTACCAAGGAGCTTAAGGGAGTTGAGGTCATGTTGTTTCACCCAGTCATCACCTTCTCTCATCAATGCCCGGAGAGCGGTTGGTGCAGTGTAGAATGTGTTGACCTTGTGTTTCTCAACGACTGCCCAGAATCGACCCCAATCAGGGTAATTTGGAACACCCTCGTACATCAAGGTGATTGATCTATTGGTAAGTGGGCCATAGACGATATAGGAATGACCAGTGATCCAGCCGATATCTGCAGTACACCAGTAGATATCCTCTGGATGGTAATCAAAGACGTATTTATGGGTAACAGCAGCATAGACAAGATATCCACCGGTTGTATGTAATACTCCTTTTGGTTTCCCAGTTGATCCAGAGGTGTATAAGATGAACAGTGGGTCTTCAGCATCCATTTCTTCTGGTGGGCAGACAGCGTCTGCTTTTTCCATTTCCTCATGCCACCAGCAATCCTTATCGGCCATTGTTACATTGTTTCCAATGCGTTTAACAACGATAACGGATTCGATGCTTGGTGTTTCCTTGAGTGCTTTATCCGCAGTGGTCTTCATTGGTAATGGTTTTGGCCCACGGACACCTTCATCTTGGGTGATAAGCATCTTACATTCTGAATCGTTTATCCGGTCGCGAAGTGAATCAGCAGAGAACCCTCCAAAAACAATAGAGTGAACTGCTCCTATTCTTGAACAGGCAAGCATTGAAATTGTAAGTTCTGGGACCATTTGTAGATAGATACAGACCCTGTCGCCTTTCTTGATCCCTTTGGATTTTAGAACGTTTGCGAATTTTTGTACTTCATCGAGAAGTTCCTTGTAGGTGTATGTTTTATCGCTTGTTGGTTCGTTGCCTTCCCAAATGATCGCTGTATCATCACCATGACCATTCTCCACATGTCTATCAAGACAGTTATAGGAAACGTTTAGTTTTGCATCGGTGAACCATTTGATCTTTGCTTCTTTGAAATCATAGTCGCGTACTTTATTCCATTTTTTATACCAGCTCACATGTTCTTCTGCAAGTTTTCCCCAGAATCCCTCAGGATCCTTGATGGATTCATCATACATTTTTTTGTATTGATCCATGCTCTTTACATATGCATGAGCGCTAAATTCTGGGTTTGGTGCGAATGCTGGAACAGTTTGTTCTTCAGGCATATTTTTCAATTTCCTCCAGTTTAGTTTTTTCTGGGATACTACCCCATGTCTCATATTTCATAGGTTGTAATTACCCTTATATGAGCCTGCTCGAATACCATTACACTATAAGTATTTTTTGTACCTATTTTATGTAATGTGGAAAGGGAGAAATGGTATTATTTTGTTTGAAGGATTTTTCTTGATATCGGTGCGAAATCGAAATATTTGAGGAACACCATACGATCGAACATATATTTCCTGACCTGTGGTGTGTAGGATATGAAGTCATTTTCCTTCAAATAACGGATTTTCTCCATTTTATCTTCTTTGTAATGTTGATAGGTGGGATAAGCAGAGAGGATAATAGTCTCAAATTTTCTTCGTGCTAGAAAGATCGTTGAGGATGTGTCAAGATGATCGATATCTTCTTTTGATGGGGCTCTACCGGGGTTGAACTGTAAGTGATAGAATGCAAGGATCTCAAAACCTAGTTGATGAAGATCAGGGACCGTTATTTGTTTCAGTAGTTGGAGATCAAAGAATTTCTTTTTCATTCTTGAAACCGTATGACGGGATAATCCAACAAGTTCCCCTATTTGTTGTGTGGTCTCATTTGGGTTGCCCACAAGGCTAACATAGACCATTTTTTCCTTTTCAGTTAATCGAACAGGAGCGCCATTTTTGAACCAGTGCTCATCAGTATCCTTTGTATCATTTGGTATATCAAACAATGTTCCTATTGCTCTACTGAAATCAAAGAATCTCATTATGGAGCTTGTGGAAAAGGGGAAAACGACTTCTGTTGGGTATTCTTTTTCAAGAAGGCCAAGCCGGCCAAATGTCTCTGTTCGAATCTCATTGATCTGACCGATATTGGTGTAATTCTTTGAGAGACTTATGGAGAAACCTTTTTCTTGTTCACCGATCGAAACAAAGATCTCATCGAACACCTCAATGGTCTCCTTTGCCGTTTGAACACGTTCTTCAAGAGGTATGACCGGGTTGAATTGTGTATAGATGACTGCTAGAATTTCACTACCCAGTTTGTTCAACAGAGGAACAGTTAATTGCTGGAACACTTTTTCTTCATGAAGCCGTCTTTTTATAGAGGTCAGTGTGGATAATTTCACACTATATTTTTTAGCTAGTTCACTATCATTGAGCTCAGGATGACTGACTATTCCAAATAGGACCTTTTGTTCATTTGGTGTTAGATCAAGTGGTTTCACGGTGAGGGGCAATGGAAAATGAGTTTAATATATTTTTCTCATTTTCACCATATTAAGCTGAAATAATTAGTAATACGGTCATAATAAATTAAAATTTTATCATCATACTATTATTACATGGTTTTCATTAGCTAATTGACGAATCAGCAAGGAAAAGATTTATTAAACCATCAATTATTCCTCGAGAAAAATCTTCAATTTGAGAGGATAGCATATGGGAAAATCAATAACAGAAAAAATAATTGATGCCCACATCGTCGAAGGAAAACCAAAGAAGGGGGAGGAAGTCGGTATAAAAATCAATCAGACCCTCACTCAGGATGCCACAGGAACCATGGCATATCTTCAGTTTGAGGCAATGGGAGTAAAGAAAGTAAAAACCGAGTTATCTGTCAGTTACGTTGACCATAACACTGTTCAGATCGGCTTCGAAAATGCAGATGACCATAAATATCTCCAAAGCGTCGCTGCAAAATACGGAATCGTCTACTCCCGAGCTGGAAATGGTATCTGTCACCAGGTACACCTCGAACGATTTGGAAAACCAGGAAAAACATTACTCGGATCAGATTCACACACCCCAACCGGTGGCGGCATAGGCATGGTAGCCATTGGAGCAGGCGGACTTGACGTCGCTGTCGCAATGGCCGGCGGCCCCTTTTATCTCACCTATCCAAAGGTGATTAAGATACATTTAACCGGGCAGCTTAAACCATGGGTCTCAGCAAAAGATGTCATACTCAAGGTGCTAGAAATATTCACCACCAAAGGTAACGTCGGATGCGTATTCGAATACGGTGGCCCTGGTGTGAAAACACTCTCGGTCCCAGAACGAGCAACCATCACTAACATGGGCGCAGAATGTGGTGTCACAACCAGTGTCTTCCCCAGTGATGAGATCACAAAGGAATTCCTCAAAGCACAAGGAAGAGAAAAGGACTGGGTTGAGCTCACCGCAGATGATGATGCAGAATACGATAAAATAGTGGAAATAAACCTAAGTGAACTCGAACCACTCGCAGCAACACCACACAGCCCAGGCAATATTTCAAAGGTAAAAGATCTTAAAGGAATGACCGTCGATCAGGTCGCTGTTGGGAGTTGCACGAACTCATCCTATAAGGATCTTATGACCGTCGCAAAAATCCTTGAAGGTCACGTTTCCCATCCAAATGTTAGCTTTGTCGTTGCACCAGGGAGTAAACAAGTCATTGAGAACATCGCAAGGGACAATGGATTAACAATGCTACTCTCCGCAGGAGCTCGTCTTGCTGAATCAGCCTGTGGTTTCTGTATCGGCAACAGCCAATCACCAAAAACCGATGCAGTATCACTAAGAACAAGCAACCGGAATTTCCTCGGAAGAAGTGGAACGAAAAGCGCAAACGTCTATCTTGTAAGCCCTGAGACCGCTGCAGCAGCAGTCATCACAGGAACATTCACTGATCCACGGGACCTAGAGAAACAAGGCATCAAATATCCTAAGATAGAAATGCCAAAGAAATTCCACATCGATGACTCCATGTTCATCTTCCCCGATCAAGCTAAGAAAACAGATATCTACCGTGGACCAAACATCGGTGACCCTCCACAAGCAGACCCACTGAAAGATACCATCAGCGGTGATGTCACCATCAAAGTAGAGGATAAGATCACCACCGATCACATCATTCCCGCTGGTTCAAAGATGAAATATCGAAGCAATGTTCCAAAATACTCAGAATTCCTCTTTGAGGTCGTTGATCCCTCGTTCCATGATCGTGCAAAAAACATCAAAGAGAGCGGAAAGGACAATATCATCGTCGCAGGTCTCTCATATGGACAAGGAAGCAGCAGGGAACATGCAGCACTCTGTCCCATGTACATGGGAGTAAAAGCAGTCATCGCAAAATCCATAGAACGTATCCACAACGCGAATCTTATCAACTTTGGGATCATCCCATTGAACTTCAAAGATGAATCGGATTATGATGGGATCGATCAAGGTGACGAACTGGAGATACCCAACATCAAGAAATTACTCAGAGAAGGTAAAAATCTTATTGTAAAGAACAAGACCAAAGGAACCGAATTTGAGGTTGTCTATAGTCTCTCTGACAGGCAGAAGGATGTTCTGCTTGCAGGAGGAACACTATCGTATATGAAACACAAATAGGAGAGTAAAATATGGCACAACGCGGAATAAGAGAATATGATGCGAAAAGCATGCTTGCCAAATTCTGGAACGAGTATGTAAGCAAGGATTTCACCTATGCTGGCAAAGTTGCACTCGTCGACCCAGAAACAAGCATGGACAAGCTTGCAACCAAGCATCCCTGGTTAAAAAAAGAAAAACTGGTCGTTAAACCTGATCAGTTATTCGGAAAACGAGGAAAACATGGATTGATCCTCCTTGATGCGACCTATGCAGATGCAAAGAAATGGATTAAGGAACGAATGAACAAGGAAACAACCGTTGGAAAGATCAACGGGGTCCTCACTCATTTTCTTATCGAACCGTTCACTCCTCATAAGAATGAATATTATATTGCTATCAAAGGGAACCGAGAGGGCGATATCGTCTATTTCTCAAACCATGGTGGAGTGGACATCGAAAGCGTCTGGGATACGGTTGCCGAGATCAAGGTCGGTGTCGATGAGAACATTGACAAGATCGATATTGAAAAACAACTCCCAAATGATACACCAAAGGAGAACAAGAAGCTCATCGCAGACTTCATCAAAGGACTGTATCATATCTATGATAACCTTGGGTACACCTACTTAGAGATCAACCCTTTTGCAATCGAGAACAATGAGATCATTCCCTTAGACCTTGTCGCCCGTATCGATGATACCTCTGAGTTCGAACATATCTTACAATGGGGACAATTATCATTTCCTGCGCCATTCGGACGGAAATTATCTGAAGAGGAGATATATGTCAAAGAACTTGACGCAAAAACAGGAGCAAGTCTAAAACTCACCATTCTCAATCCAAAAGGACGTGTCTGGACCATGGTAGCTGGTGGTGGCGCAAGTGTCATCTACGCGGATACCATTGTTGATCTTGGTTTCAGAGATGAACTATCTAATTATGGTGAATACAGTGGGGACCCAACAACAGAATCCACCTACCAATATGCTAAGACCATCCTTCAACTTATGACAAAGGAGAAAGCACCAAAAGGCCAACCAAAGTTCTTGATCATCGGTGGTGGTATCGCAAACTTCACTGATGTCGCAAAGACATTCACAGGTATCACCATGGCATTACGGGAATACAAAAAGAAGCTCATCGATACAAATGTGAAGATCTATGTCCGTCGTGGTGGCCCAAACTACCAGGAAGGCCTTAAGATCATGAAAAACCTTGGAGAAGAACTGGGGATACCCATCGAGGTGTATGGTCCAGAGACACATATGACCCGTGTGGTCCCTATGGCACTTGACGGGGGGAAAAAGTAAATGGCTTCAAATAAACCAGATTATAAGCTTTTTGATAAGGACACGCGCTCTATCGTATTCGGATTTCAACAAAATGCGATACAACGAATGCTTGATTTCGATTATGCCTGCCGACGTGAGACACCAAGTGTCGCCTGTATCGTGAACCCAACAAGAGAGGGCATGCATAAATGCTTCTGGGGAACAAAAGAGATACTTATCCCCATGTACCGAACTTTGAAAGAGGCGACGAAAAAACACAAAGATGCAGATGTCATGGTAAACTTCGCAAGTTTCCGATCAGCATATGAGACAACGAAAGAAGCACTTGAAACAAAGACCATACGAACCATTGCGGTCATCGCAGAAGGTGTCCCTGAGAAACGTGCACGACAACTGGCAAAAATAGCCAAAGATAAGAACAAATGGATCATTGGTCCTGCAACCGTTGGAGGTCTTGCAGCAGGAGCATTTAAGATCGGTAACACCGCAGGAACACTTGACAACATCATCGCCTGTAATCTTCACAGACCCGGTAGTGTTGCCTATGTAAGTAAATCCGGCGGATTAAGTAATGAATTAAACAACATCATCGCCCGTAACTCCGATGGCGTCTATGAAGGCGTAGCAATTGGAGGAGACCGCTATCCTGGTTCCGTGTTCATCGATCATATCATGCGATATGAGAAGAACCCTGACATCAAAATGATCGTGCTTCTTGGTGAGGTCGGTGGAACCGATGAATACGAGATCATCGACCTTCTGAAAAAAGGTAAGATAAAGAAACCTGTGGTCGCATGGTGCATCGGTACCTGCTCAAAGGTGTTCCCTGCTGAGGTTCAATTCGGTCATGCTGGCGCACGAGCTGGTGCAGATCGAGAGACCGCGGATGCAAAGAACAAAGCCCTTAAAGAAGCAGGTGCGATCGTTCCAAATAGTTTTGAGGATTTCGATAAAAAGATCAAACAAACATTCGACAAGATGGTCAAAGATGGAAAGATCAAACCACAACCAGATGTCGAACCACCAAAGATACCCATTGATTACAAGGTAGCCATAAAAGAAGGTATCATACGCAGACCAACAGAGTTCATCAGTACTATCTCTGATGATAGAGGTGAGGAACTCATGTACTGTGGTGTACCAATAAGCAAGGTGTTCAAGGATGACATGGGCCTTGGCGGTGTCATTGGTCTGTTATGGTTCAAGAAACAACTACCGAAATGGGCCACTGATTTCATTGAAATGGTCGTACTTGTCACCGCAGACCATGGACCCGCGGTATCCGGAGCTCATAACGCAATTGTTTGTGCCAGAGCTGGAAAGGACCTTGTCAGCAGTCTTGCCAGTGGCCTTCTTACCATTGGACCAAGATTCGGTGGTGCGGTACAAGGAAGCGCGGATCATTTCACAAGATATCTGTATGCTGGTGACGACCCAAGCGTCATGGTCAAGGATATGAAAAAGAGGAACGTCAACATCCAAGGGATAGGTCATCGTATCAAATCTGTGACAAACCCTGATGTTCGTGTGGAAGTATTAAAGAAATATGCTCAGAAAAACTTCCCCAACACTGAAACCCTTGATTATGCATTGGAAGTTGAGAAACTGACCACAAGCAAACGTGGTAACCTCATCCTCAATGTCGATGGATGTATCGGTGTTCTCACCTGTGATATGCTCAGAAGTATTGGATACACCCGTGATCAAGTCCGAGAGTTCGTTGACCTTGGTATCCTTAATGCATTCTTTGTCCTTGGACGAAGCATTGGACTTATCGGCCATATCATCGATCAGAACCGTCTGAAATCCCGGTTATACAGACATCCATGGGATGATATCGCGTATATGATGCCGGATAAACCAGAAAAGGTCAAGTAATGGAGGATGAACATGAGCGGATCTAAAGAAAAGATCATCTACACAACGGTTGATGAGGCACCAGCCTTAGCAACCTATTCTTTTCTCCCTATCGTGAAAGCATTCACTGAGGCAGCAGATGTGACCGTTGAAACACGGGATATCTCCCTTGCCGGTCGTATCATCGCTAATTTCCCAGAACATCTGACAAGTGAACAGAAGCAACCCAATGATCTCTCAGAACTCGGGGAGCTTGTGAAGAAACCTGAGGCTAATATCATCAAACTACCCTGTATCAGTGCATCGATCCCACAGTTGAACGCGGCAGTGAAGGAACTGCAGGATCATGGGTATAAGATACCTGATTATCCTGCGGAACCAAAGAATGATGAGGAAAAAGAGATCAAAGCAAGATTTGATAAGATCAAAGGGAGCGCGGTCAACCCGGTTCTTCGAATGGGAAATTCAGATAGACGAGTACCAGCACCCGTGAAGAACTATGCGAAGAAGAATCCTCATAGCATGGGTGCATGGAACAAGGATTCATTATCTCATGTTGCCCATATGAAAAGTGGTGATCTTCGGTCAAATGAGACATCTGTCACCCTTGATACACAAAACGCGGGTGATTCCCGTATCGATTTCGTTGACAAACAAGGCAACACAAAGATACTTAAGGAAAAACTTACCCTTCTTGATGGTGAGATCATCGATGGGACGTTCATGAGCAAGAAAAAACTTCGAGCGTTCCTCAAAGATCAAATGGAGGATGCTAAGAAAAAGGATATCCTTTTCTCTGTTCATCTAAAAGCAACCATGATGAAGGTATCTGATCCTATCATCTTTGGCCATGTGGTCTCGGTCTTTTTCAAAACGGTCTTTGAGAAACATGCTTCTGTGTTCAAAGAACTTGGTGTTAACCCAAACAATGGTCTTGGGGATCTGTATGCAAAGATACAGCAGCTCCCAGATACTCAAAGAAAAGAGATCGAGGATGACATCCAAGCCGCTTATAAGAATGGTCCACGACTGGCAATGGTTAACTCCGATAAGGGTATCACCAATCTTCATGTCCCTAGTGACACCATCATTGATGCATCAATGCCCGCAGCGATCCGTAACTCTGGAAAGATGTGGGGTTCTGATGGTCAAGCATATGATACAAAATTTGTGATACCTGATAGCAGTTATGCTGGTGTTTATAAGACCGTTATCGAGTTCTGTAAGAAACATGGCGCATTTGACCCACGGACCATGGGAACTGTGCAGAATGTTGGTCTGATGGCCCAGAAAGCTGAGGAATATGGTTCGCATGATAAGACCTTTGAGATCCCATCTGATGGAACGGTTCGTGTTGTCTCAGCAGCAGGAAACACCCTTCTTGAAGATACGGTGGAACAAGGTGACATCTGGCGAATGTGTCAGGTAAAGGACCTACCGATCCAAGATTGGGTGAAACTTGGTGTGAACCGTGCAAAGGAAACAGGTTTCCCTATTGTCTTCTGGCTTGATAAGGACCGAGCGCATGATGCAGAGCTTATCAAAAAGGTCAACAAATACCTAAAGGACCATGATACAAAGGGTTTAGACATACATATCATGTCACCTGAGGATGCAACAAAGTTCTCTTGCGAACGGATGAAGCAAGGAAAGGACACTATCTCAGTGACCGGTAATGTTCTCAGGGATTATCTCACAGATCTTTTCCCGATACTAGAGGTTGGAACCAGTGCAAAGATGCTATCGATCGTTCCTCTTATGAATGGTGGAGGGCTCTTTGAGACCGGTGCAGGTGGATCAGCTCCGAAACATGTGCAACAGTTCATGGAGGAAGGCCATCTCCGATGGGATTCCCTTGGTGAATTCCTTGCACTTGCACCGTCATTAGAACATCTGAGCAGTCGGACGAAGAACCAAAAAGCTCATGTTCTTGCGATGGCCCTTGATCAGGCGACAGAGAAGTTCCTTGAGAACAATAGATCACCGTCTCGAAAGGTCAATGAGCTGGATAATCGCGGAAGTCATTTCTATTTGACCATGTACTGGGCCGAGGCACTTGCTGCTCAGATGGGGGATAAGAAGCTTCAAGAAAGGTTCAGCCCACTTGCTAAAACTCTGAGGGAGAACGAAAAAACGATCATTGAAGAGTTGAACGCGGCGCAAGGAAAGTCTGTTGATCTTGAAGGGTATTACAAACCAAACTATGAGCTTACAACAGCTGCAATGCGTCCTAGTAAGACGTTCAATAAGGCGTTGGAAGCATTATAAGCAGGCCTGTCGAATGCATATAAGATGGATTTCACCGAAATCCTCTTATAATCTTTTTTTTCTCTTTTATTGTATGATCATCTGTGAAGATGAATATCTATCCTATCAAGTAATTTTTTTAAGATGTTGTAAAAGGGTAAAAGAATGGATGTAGAAACATCGGTTGAAGAGATCGAAAAGGGCTTAGAGGAGTTACGTGAGGATAATACAAGCATTCCTATCATTGTTGAAGGGAAAAAGGATGTTGCTGCCTTGCGGTTCCTTGGATGTCAAGGGAGTATTATTACTCTAAACAAAGGGGTTTCCTTAACATCGTTTTGTGATGAGATCGCTTCCATGTATGATTCTGTTATCTTACTAACCGATTGGGATAGAAAAGGAGGGAGTTTATGTAAACGGATAATTCGATTATTAAAAGGGAGAGTTATTTTCAACACAAGATATAGAGATCTGCTTGCCAAATATGCAATGACCAGAAAGGTCGAAGGATTACCCTCTTGGCTTGAGACAATGAAACATCGACTGGAATCAGACCATCCATCATCAGATACTGGTCATCAAAAATAATTACCTCTTCAATTGTGATTTGTAAACTATAGGTTGGGTTGTCGGCGGAATATCTGTTGACGTTGAAAACACCGGTAATACTGTCGCAGATGACATCTGCGTTATCACCGCCCAATGGTGGCATACTAAGAAACATCAATCTTAACCATGAATGCACGGTTTGCAGCGCCTGCAGCACAACCTTAGCACCAGGTGCAATCAAATCAGAGAACTCATTAGAAGCAGAAATGCTCTTTTGCTTCAGTCCTACCTAGATATCAACTTCAGCTGGAACAAGGAAAGCTAACCAAGTCGCAATGAAAGCATCAGGACTTGTGATAGGCTTCCTTGTCCTTCTCAAATAAAGAAGATGGCATGATAATTCTTGAATAAGTCTTGTGTTGTATACTCTCGTAATAATTGAGGTGGTATACAACAATGAAAAAGGTGGACTATTATATTGGACTTGATGTCCATAAGGAACGCACCACCTATGTGGTGCGTGATAAGATAGGAAACATTGTTTTAGAAGGCGAAGCAGCATCCTTATTCACTGAGCTAGTTCCACGGCTAAAACCATATCTTACATCATCGGTCATAGGTCTTGAAGCCAGTACATCCTATTATTCCCTGTATCAGCAGTTCCTCCAGCATGGTTACAACATCAAAGTAGCGAACACGTTACAGCTGCGTCAACTCATCGCAAAAAACGATACCCTTGATGCAAAACGGCTTGCAGAGATGCTCCGACTGGGTACATTTCCCTGTTCCTATATCCCTGATAAAGATATACAGCGTTTACGTAGCCTTGTTGGGATACGACATGCATTGATGCAGGAGAAAGTTCGTTGTAACAACCGGATACAAGCATTCATAGATAGAGGTGGTGTGATCATGCCATGCTGTAAAGCATTCAGTAAGAAATGGAAAACTGCTTTGATGCAATACCTGGGTTCCGAGGATGTCACTATTGAACTTCGATATGCGTATGATCATTATACATTTCTTGAGAAGAAGGGTGAACAGGCTGATCAGGAAATGATCGGGTATACAAAGAAACATTGGGCTAAGGAATACCAATTGATAACCAGCATCACAGGATTTGGACCAGTATTATCCTGCTATATCATAGCATTTGTCCACCCTATAGACCGATTCCTTTCCAATAAGAATCTTCGCAGATATGCTGGTGTCATACCCCTTTCAAAAGAATCAGGATCCTACAAGTCCAATGGACGAATACCGAAATCCTCTAGCAAAGGTCTCCTTCGATGGGCATTGGTCCAAGCAGCAAACACCATCGGAAAGACCAATACAAATCTAGGTAAATATTACAGGTTGAAAAAGAAACAGAAAAAGAAAGCAGGTATCGCAAAGATCGCTCTTGCATCAACCCTCGTAGATATCATCTATAAAGTATTGACAACAAAAAAACCATACAACCCTACCTGCTGATACATATCATTGAGGCTTACATATATGACTAAGATGGTGAGTGTCGGCTGCCCTTCACTTTCGTGGGCCTCGTACCCTGCAAAAAAGAGTGGGCAGCTAATGACTCGCCATAGTGGGCTAACCCAACCCCTTAGACGGATGGGCCTGTACCCGTATAGAAGAGTGTCGTCACAACGATACTCACCATCAATCAATACTATTAAATCAGAGGTGATAGATAAAGGCATTTGATAATACGAGAAAAAGACACAAGAATCCTAAGCAAGAACAATTGCCCAGGATTCAAGAATTATCATAGAAGAACGTGGAAGAATACAAAAACAAGAACGACATTAAACATCATTCATGATGTCAAAACCATATCAATTTGGAACCGTAATTACCCTAGCAATCCTGATCCCCGCCCTTTTTTTGGGATACACCTATTTTGCTGATGCACAAGCAATAGAAAAAATCTATGCTGAAGTTGAAAACATCAATCAGATCAATCCAAAATTTACCAAAGCTGATATTTCCTTTACTCTAAACATCACCAATCCAACAACTAGAGATATCAACAAACTCTCTTCAACATTTGACATTTTCATTCAGGATAACTACGTTGGAACAGGATCATTTTCAAATTTTAGTATTCCTGCTCAAACAAATAAAATCACATTGGTGAGTGTCACTGTTGACTATGGCGAGCTTGCCGATTCAGTCGTTGATTTCATTAAGAACTGGGCAAGTGGGCAGGATACAACATTGAAGATAGAAGGCACCATGAATGCTCAAGTCTTATTTGGGTTAGCAACTGCATCTCACTCGTATACTGCAACGTCCACTTAAAAAAAACGAAAGCGGTCAATCACAATCTCTTTTCATATTTTCGAATGTTCTGCATCACCGATTCAATATACTCCACGTTAATGAAACCTTGATCATATGCTGAAAGGAACGTGACTGCATCAACAGCATACAAGTCGGTGTCACACATCTGATGAAATTCTGTACACGCAGCATTCTTCACTTCATCAATCACATTTTGTGTAATCTTTGATGTAAAGTGAAAATCCTCTGAAAGAAAAAGATCGACACCATGTTTCAGTGTTGAAACTAAAATGTTACAGTCATTGGCGATATCGGATTCTTCAACGCCATGGTGTTCTTTCATTGAGATGACACATTGCTGAGCAAACGCATCAGAAAGAAAACGATTTTTGAAATCAATGATCTTTCCCTTCGTTTGTTTCCATCGTTTAATAGCCATTTTCTGTTGATCCTTAGATATCCTTCCCCATATCCTCAGTTGCTCTAATTCTGAGACTACAGTAGACGTGATAAAACATGGAATGCCATCACGTGCAAGACGTTTGATGATCGTATCGATTAATGATTTATCCTTCAGTAGAAATGAGGTATCAAATGAAACACTTCGAAGTTTTACTTTTTCAGTCATAGAACATCATAACAGCATAGGCACTTAAAAGGCTGGACACGGTTAAGGTTCTATTCATTTTCATGTACATGACATTTTATCTGCTGATCCTTACGGACCATTATCTCAACCATATTGATAATAGTCGTACTAAGGATCTGAGAGATCATTGGTTTCACCTTATATCTGAACACCAGAAATGGATTCTTCTGTATCTGATGGCCGGTCCATTTGTACATCTCTGAAGCAGTTTTTATTGGTATGAGATACCTCCGAGGTATGAACCCATATCCATGTTCAGCCCATTCCTGCCAGCCGCAATATAAGTCCAATTGAGCATGCATAAACGCAGTAAATTGTTCAGGATGGTCCTTTACCACATCATAGGATAAGGATGGAAGACCGAATTTTTTAAGTTCCTCAGTTGGAAAATACCTCCGACCAAGTTTAGTATCCTCATCAATATCACGGATGAAATTGATATACTGCATTGCTCGACCAAGATACTTCGCATGTTCAAATGATCGCTCAACAAGACCGAGTGTCCGAGCCATCATCAGTCCAATGACCTCAGCAGACCCATAGATGTAGGTAAGGGTCTCATCCATTGTATCATAGATCTTTTTTGTAAAATCCATCTCCATCGAAGCCAGGAACGCATCGATCCAATCCTTTTCAAATTTCTTTTCTTTTGCGAGATACACAAAGGAGTCGACAACGATATCATGTGTCTCTTCACCATTCCATGACCGGTTGAATAGTTCCTTAAAATCATAGAATCCCTGTATATCTTGAGGAATGGAATCGACATAGTTGTCAGCCTTTCGGACAAAGGCATAAAGGATGAAAACATCCTTTCTGATAGCGGTGGGGAAGAAGATACTGCTATAGAAGTAGGTTCTACTTCCCTGTTTGAACAAAGTGAATATGGTTTTATCAATCAGCATGGCCTCTCCTAATGATATCTGATAGTATCTGGGATGAGATAATGACCATGGGCACACCAATGCCTGGATGGTTATAGTGACCCGTGTAGTACAGGTTCTTCACTTTTTTGCTTTGATGTCGTGGTCTGAACACAGCGGTTTGTTTCAAGGTATGAGCAAGTCCTAAAGCTGTTCCTTTATACGCATTATACCTGTTGCTGAAATCAGTATGGGCAAAGATACGTTTCACGATGATATGATCTCGAATGTTCTCCCCTGCAAGTTTTTCCATATGATCTATTGTTCTGTTGAAATATTTCTCCCTGATCTCCTCTGTATCCTCTAGACCTGGTGCCACTGGGATGAGCACAAAGACATTTTCACCGCCATCCACTGCTGTTTTTGGGTCAGTCTTTGAGATGCAGGAGACATAATATGAAAAGTTCTCTGGCCATTTGGGCTGTTTGAAGATATCGTCGAAGTGATTGATCCAATTAGGATCAAAATAAAGGTTGTGATGGATGAAATTCTTCAACTGTTTATCGAGTCCAAGGTAGAGAAGGTATGCTGATGGGGCTATGTTACGCTTCTCCCAGTATTTTTGATCATAGGTTCGATATTTTTCTTCTAATAAGTTCATCTCAGCCCATGCATTATCTGCATTAACAACAATAAAATCTGCTTGATGCGTTCCTTTGGTTGTCTTTACCGAGGTGGCTTTACCATTTTCCACAATGATCTTTTCCACAGGTTCATTATAAAAGAATTCAGCGCCTTGTTCTTCTGCAAGTTTTTGCATTGCTTCTGCAAGTTTTCCCATTCCACCTTTGGGGAACCATACACCCATGTTGAAGTCCACATGTGACATCAATGAATACAAAGCAGGGCTATCATAAGGGCTACCACCAAGAAATACAATGGTATATTCTAGGATCTTTCGTATCTTTTCGCTTTTGAAATATCGTTGTGCATAATCATCAAGTTTCTCGAACATATGCAGTTTCGTGCCTTCAACGATAAGACGTGGTTTGAGAAAATCCGTGAGATGTTTATAGTCCTTGTATATGAAATCTTTCATGGCGATATCGTATTCATAGGTTGATTTGTCTAGATATTCTTTCATTTTCTCCTTTGCACCAGGTTCCAGGGTTTCAAAGAGATCAAGGTTTTTTTCAAGGTCTTTAGAGATATCTACGCTGTCGTCTATACCAAAGAACACTCGATAGGAAGGGTCTAATCGTACAAGTTCCATATACTCCTCTGGTTTCTTATCGAATTCAGCAAAGTATTTCTCAAAAACATCGGGCATGAGATACCAGGAAGGCCCCATATCAAAGGTGAATCCATCTTTGACCCAGATGGATGCACGTCCGCCTGATTGCTCGTTCTTTTCAATGACCTTAACAGTGTGACCTTGTTTGGCTAGAAGCGCAGCGGCAGCAAGGCCTCCGAACCCAGCACCTACGATGATAACATTTTTTTTACTCATTTAATTCACATCCAGATCGAGGAATGTGTGTAGCAAAGTTCTTTCCTCTCGTTTCTTTTATTTTTAATAAACGTTATATTTTTATTTTTTTTGATTTGATTTCGTGAATGCGGGATTCCAACGCCTTTTGAAATATTGGTAGACCAATAGATAGTATGAAAGCATGCTGAAATTATAGAAGAAATCCTCAAATGGAATGGTGATAAAACGTCCATACCATATCTGTTCAACTGTTCCACCCCATATCGCATTTGGATTGTAAAGAACAATTGGGATACTGGTAAGTAAATAATTGAAGATAATAAAGGCAACAAAGGATATTAAAATATAAAACCAGAAATTCCGTGAGCGTAACAGGTCTTGGAACCAGGTTGCCGCGATCAAAAGAAAAGAACTAGCGGAGAGTAATGCGAGGATCGTATAATCCTGATGATAGAATAAGAGACCCATTACTGCAAATAAAATGGCGATACCATAGTATATGATTTTGTTGAAAGGTATCTCTTGGTCAGTGAAGAAAAATTGTAGGTTTTCATAGATGAAGATACAAGAATAGGGTACGACAACAAAGAAAAGAGCTTCCTCGAGGGGTATTCCTCCAATGGTGAATCCAAGGTCAACGAGATATTCATGGTTGAACCACCAGTCCCCTCGCCATGTGACAAGGATATCCCAAAAGATGTAGATTCCACCTACAATGAGTATCGATGCGGCCAGTGGTTTATAATTCTTATAAAATGGAAATACCCACTTGAACGAAAACAGCAATGGGAACGCAAGTATAAGTATGTCCAATATGAGGTAATTCAGTTGCATAGACATCCGCCTAAATATTTTTTTATATTTTCTTTTGTGTTTATCTTTATATATATTTTTAGGATTACTTTTGTAATTCTATTTTGATATATTACTCCTTTACATCATATTTCTTTTGAGCATACAAAAAACCGAAACAGACACCTGAATGAGCCGTACTCTTCTGATGATGGATAGTATGAGCACGAAGAACCCTTTTCATATATCGACTCTTTGGCCTATATTTGATTTTAACTCGACGATGGAAAAAAACATCATGAACTAAGAAATACCCAATACCATACAGCATCACACCTATACCAAATGCAAACCTGATATCAAATCCACCGAGCCAACCAGTAAATACCAACAGGAAAGAAATAATACTAAAGATCAAACCGAACACATCATTCTTCTCAAAACGACCTTTCGTATATCGATGATGATCCTCATGAAGGAACCAACCAAAACCATGCATCACATATTTATGCAAGAACCAGGCCACAAGCTCCATGAACAGAAACGTTAGAAATATCACAGCAGTGTAGATTAGTATAATGGTCAAATCAGCGTTGAATACAACCATAGCACACAAATAAGAAATAACATTTGTTTTTATAGATTTCGCTTGATGATTTATTTTTGACGAAAATAAGGGATATCAACGGATTTGTTCTAAGGTCCACCACTCAATCAATTCTTTGAACACACCATGACCAAACCCAGCTAAAACCGCAGGACCAAACTGGCTGATACCATACACATCCCCAAGACTGATCACCAAGGGGGACACACCAGATGTATAACGCTTCAAGTTTGATTTATTTTTCTGGCAAACAACATTTTTTGATATAATATGGGCATGGATCTCAGCTTTTCGAGCGGTTTTTTCTTCTGCGATATCAGTGATATCCCCACCCGCATAGATATGAGGATACTTCGGCAATTGCAGAAACTCGTTAACGATAATTCTTTGTCTTTTCGAAAGAACATCAGAACCAAGATCCTTTAAAAACCAAGGATCTGCCTTTGTTCCAGTACACCAGATGGCAAGATCGCTATCGATTGTTCTGTCCTTATTTGTGAAAAATAATCCTTTCTTATGATCTATTATTTTCTCCTCAAGTAGTATATTCACCTTTCTCCGCTCTAGAAAATGTTTCGCGTATTGTGAGACAAAAGATGGTCCTCGCTCCAAGAGGCGATCGTGAGAGTGAACAAGTGTCACCGATATATCCTTGCGCTTTGTCGCAATCTCCGCAGCAATCTCAGTACCAATATACCCACCTCCAACAATAAGCAAATCCGAAGCACCCTTTAACCCATCATGGATCTTTATCGCTTCTTCACTCGTTGTAAGTTTATATACATTTTTTTTATTCTCAAGATAAATTGGGTAGTCAACACCTGTTGCAATCACTAAAGTATCAAATGAAACATCTTTGGAGGAGATTTTCAAATGATCCTTTCCAATCTGTTTCGCTTCGCCAGTTATAACAGTAGTATGAGGTAAAAATTCTGAAAAGGGAACACGGATAGATTTTTGATAGTCTACATCAGTAATGCATTTATGCGCACTAGGATTGTATTCAAAAAAAGATGTTTTATTGATAAGCGTAACCTCAAGGCCCGGTAGAGAATCCAATTCTTTTGCAACCGTTGCTCCGCAGAACCCACCACCAACAACCGCAACATGCATACAAGTGAAAGTAACTTATACTTTTTAAACCCATCAGCAGTCCAATTAATTATTTAAAGGAAATTTATTTCTTATTATGGAAACCGATGTTGTGTTGTGAAGTGGATATATGCCATATTCCTTAGGAAAATCAACAATGATCTGGTGGCAGGCGACCCGTTATCATTTTGTACCCCCGTCCTTGTCCCCAGCGATTATAGCAACACTAGTAAGCTGGGCATCATATGATCAATTCAATCTCTGGTATTTTTTCCTGGTACTCCTTGGTCTAAGTCTGAATCATGTCGCTTTGAACATGACCGATGATTTCTTTGATTATAAACATGCAGTGGATCAATATAAGAACAGTGAAAAGAATCCCTACACTGGAGGAAGTGGCACTCTTACATCTGGAAAGATCAAACCAAAAAAGATGTTTCAAGTCTTCAGTATACTCTATATGTTCGTTGTCATCATCGGTCTGTATCTGGCATATGAAAGAGGATTGATGATACTCTTTTTTGGATTAGTTGGAGTGCTCTGTTCTATCTTTTATACTGCACCACCGGTCAAGTTTGCCCATCACGGATTCGGAGAACTCGGCCTCCTGATCAATTTTGGAACGACCATTGGGCTTGGAGCGTTCTATGTTCAAACGCTCATGATCAGATGGGAGGCGTTCTTTGCAACCCTGCCATGTGGAGTGATGCTTTTCTCGATGATCATTATCAATGAGATACCTGACCTTGAAGAGGACACTCTTGCAGGTAAATTGACTTTGGTCGCACGGTTTGGAAGACGAGTTGGTGCTCAATTGTATCTTATTAGCTGGTCGGTGACCTATCTTTTGATTGTTGGTAGTGTTATCTCCCACATCCTACCATGGCCAATACTCATTGGTCTCATATCGCTTCCTTTAACTATTAAGTCCATTCGTATCCTTTTTAAAACATATGAAACACCGGGGGAAATGATCCCAGCGAACCTCTCAATGATCCGAGCCCATGCCTTAACCTCAATAGGCCTTATTACAGGATACAGTATTTTTGGTATCCTACAGGGAAAAAATAGTATGAATCTATTTCTTATGCTTCTGCTGTTTTCATTGTTCTATATCCCTGCAGTGGTACCAATCATCCATAAAACAAAATAATCAATCGATTAGTAAATCGAGTAAACGAATTATTCGAATTTTGGCAAATAAAAAGCAAACTTATTTATAGTAGTGCTTACAAATATATTACACGTAGGTGTGCAAATAGAGGTGAACGAAACAACAGTTGGATGAATCAAGGTGAGATTCAGAATCAAAGAGTACGTTGAAAAATAATTCCTCTCACGTGGGGAAGTTCTATAATTTTTTACATCCCATCCCTCCCTCAAAATATCAGTAGGGCTTCCCCACTGAGCCTCCTCAACCTACATACTTTTTTATCTACATACATGGACATTAGGGAAATACAACAAAAAAAAAAGGATACGAAAAAAAATCAAATGATACTCTTCTTTTAAGCAAATAAAATCTGAGAAGAATTGGACAGGAAGTTTAATATTCTATAAATAGTATCTTATTTATTAAAATAATATATAATAAACGACCTCAAATGAACAATCAGAGGCCTGTGGATCCATATGTATAAAAAAATCGCATTCATACTGTTCATATTATTCATAATAAATATCATTGTAACTGCATTGCTATTCAACACCGTAAATTCGATAGAAACACCTGACGTCACCATAGAAATAAAAATCGCAGGGGTAACAGAGGACACCATAACACTAGAAGCAACATTTCAGGTAGATAACCCAAATTCATTCTCAATAATGCTAAAAGACATGATCATTAATGCAACAACACCAGACGGCGAGATCATAGGTCTCATTGCTCTTCCAAACATGACCATAGACGCCGGTAAGAATGCAACAATCTCTTCCATAAACACCCTTGGGTTCAACGGAAAAGAACTCACAACATTCTATAGTAAAATTACTGGGAACGTTGGCGTAACACTTTTTGGATTCTTCACAAAAACCCTTCCAATAAATGTATTACTGATCACAAACCCAACCTCATTAGTAGAAGCAGTACAAGTCCCAGGGATACAATTCGATGCTGAGTTCTCAGATTTTACCGCTGATGGCGTCCTGTTCAACGGGACCATATGGGTCGATAATCAAAATGATTTCTCAATGCAACTAAAGAACATTGATATCAACGTAGAACATACCAACGCACTACAAGTTGCCGAGCTCACCGTTTTAGACACACAGATACCACCAAGATCAAAAGTACCAATCTTGGTAAACGGAACAGCATACTACAGTATCTTCAATGAAGGAACACTTTCCGCAACCATAAGTGCAGATGCATCCATCATCCTTGGTGGAGTTGATATGTCACTTCCGTTCTCATCAAAAGCATCAATGACAGTACCGGATCTTTCAACATTCCTTCTAAACGGAGAACATCTCATTATATCCCTCTCGGCTGACTTTGATCTCACCTTACACGGCATTAACACGACCGTAGGATTCCGACTATACAACCCCACAGAGATACCAATGACCGCTTACAATCTCACACTTACAATATATAGATTGGATAACGAAACACCAACAGTTCTGGCAGAGGACACGCTTGAAAAATGTCCATTTGCACCTGAAAATGAGACCTGTTTGAAATCAGCGTTCATACTCGCCTATAGCAGCTTTATCCCACAACTTGGCACAGGTTTTCCTGATTGGTTCCAGCTAAGTCTCACAGGTGATTTCACCATAGCAAACACCACTCAACGGATACCAGTCACGCTAAATGGGTATATCAGTCCAAAGATAATTGATTTCAACTGAGGTGAAACAGTTCAAAAAGTACCATTTATTCACATACTTTCATCGACCACCCGCCCGTCCTTTTAAACAAAACATTTGAATATAACCTTATCATGTCGATTGATGCATTATCATTAATTTCAGCCGATAATAGTAGAACGGGGGCGTTGAGTGAAAGATATCGTTATTAAAGGTGCTCGAGAGCACAACCTCAAAAACATTGACCTAATATTACCCAGAGACCAATTCATTGTCATCACAGGACTTTCAGGTAGTGGAAAATCAACATTAGCTTTTGACACCATTTACGCAGAAGGACAACGACGATACGTTGAATCCCTGTCTGCGTATGCCAGACAATTCATTGGCCTTATGAACAAACCAGATGTTGACACCATTGATGGGCTATCACCTGCTATATCCATCGAACAAAAAACCACTAGTAAAAACCCACGAAGTACGGTAGGCACCATCACAGAGATCTATGATTATCTACGGCTTCTCTTTGCCCGTGTTGGCACACCATACTGCCCCATCCACAACACCAAAATAGAATCGCAAACAGCAGAAAACATTGCTGATACCATCGCAACCGATTATAAGACCATGATAACGATACTCTCCCCGACCATCAGACAAAAAAAAGGAACCTATGAACAATTATTCAGAGATCTGAACAAACAAGGATACCTGCGCATACGAGTGGATAAAGCAATCTATAGAACTGATGAAACAATCACCCTTGACCGGTACAAGAAACATGATATCGAACTTGTCATCGACAGAGTAGACCCAAAGGACACCTCTCGACTCGTAGAGGCATGCGAGCAAGCCTTAACTAAATCAGATGGTCTACTCATTGTCTTAACCGAAAAAGAACAGGAACAATTGTTCTCATCGAAAATGGCCTGTCCCATCTGCGGCATGGCCTTTGAAGAACTTCAGCCACGTATGTTCTCATTCAACAGTCCCTTTGGAGCTTGTGAAACATGCCATGGACTGGGGATCAACATGGAATTTGATCCAGATCTTATTATCCCAGATAAGGATCTCTCCATCGCTGATGGTGCCATTAAACTCTACAAAGGGGTTCATGACCGCTGGCGAATCAAGTATCTTGGTGCCATAGCACATCATTTTGGATTTGACATTTTCACACCGATACAATATCTCAACGAACACCAATTTCATGCGCTCATGTATGGAAGCAATGAATACATCAAATTCAATTTTTCAATGAACCAGGGTAATTCCAATTGGTCAGGATCCAAACAATGGGAAGGACTTATCCCTCAATCAGAACGACTCTACCAACAAACAGAATCTGAATACCGTCGGAGGGATCTGGAAAAATTCATGATGGTCAACCCATGCCCTGCCTGTAATGGGAAAAGATTGAAACCTAAAGCGCTCTCTGTAAAAATCGCTGATAGATCCATTGCAGAGATAACAGATATGTCAATCAAAGACGCGATGAAATTCTTTAAAACATTGCAACTTCCAGAGAAAAAACAGGAAATCGCATGGCAGATACTTAAAGAGATCAATGCTCGACTATCTTTTCTCGATCGTGTTGGATTAAATTATCTTACCATCTCACGCAACGCAGGAACCCTCTCCGGTGGTGAAGCGCAACGAATTCGGCTTGCAACCCAAATCGGATCAAACCTTATGGGTGTCATCTATATCCTTGATGAACCATCCATCGGCCTTCATCAGAAGGATAACAAAAAACTCATCGATACCCTCCACCACCTTCGGGATCTTGGAAACACCCTGATCGTTGTTGAACATGATGAGGAGACCATACGAAACGCGGATCATATCATCGACATGGGACCAGGCGCTGGTGTGCATGGCGGATACATCGTAGCACAGGGCACCCCAGAGGAAATTCAACAAACCCCCACATCTCTAACCGGGAAATATCTCACAGGGGAATTATGTATCTCCCTACCAGAAAAACGACGAGAACCAAACGGTTTCCTTCACATCTATGGTTGTCGTGAACATAACCTTAAAAACATCACTGTGGACATACCTCTCGGTATTCTCACTCTTATCACTGGTGTATCGGGAAGTGGTAAATCCACTCTCATTTATGAGATCCTATACAAAGGACTCAGACGGAAACTTCATCGCGTCAAAGAAAAACCAGGGGACCATGATGGTATATCCCTTGATAGAATGATCGATAAGGTCGTTGTCATCGATCAAAGCCCCATTGGAAAAACCCCTCGAAGTAACCCTGCGACCTATACAAAAGTGTTCGATGAGATACGTGGACTGTTCGCACAGACACAGGAGGCTAAAGCACGAGGGTATAAACCAGGGCGGTTCTCCTTCAACGTGAAAGGTGGTCGCTGTGAAGCATGTCAAGGTGACGGGGTTATAAAGATCGAGATGAACTTTCTCCCAGATGTCTACATCGAATGCGAGGAATGCAAAGGAAAACGATACAATCGAGAAACACTTGAGGTTACCTATAAGGGAAAGACCATCGCTGATGTCCTTGATATGACCGTTGAAGAAGCTTTGATATTCTTCAAGAACATTCCATCAATCAAACGAAAATTACAGACCCTTTCCCTTGTTGGACTGGAATATATCAAATTAGGGCAAAGCTCCACAACCCTCTCAGGTGGAGAAGCCCAGCGGATAAAACTAACAAGGGAACTCGCGAAGAAAAGCACGGGAAACACATTATATCTTCTGGATGAACCCACCACCGGACTTCATTTCCATGATGTGAAAAAACTCATCGATGTATTGAACAGTCTTGTAGATAAGGGTAATTCTATTCTAGTCATTGAACACAATCTAGAGGTGATTAAGAACGCAGATTATATCATTGATCTTGGCCCAGAGGGCGGGGATCATGGTGGACGAATTGTAGCAAAAGGTACCCCTGAAGAGATCGCTTTGAATCCTTCGAGTTACACAGGTGCGGTATTGGAACCGCTTGTACAGAGAGCAAAGGAACTATGTTCTCGATAGATCATCTTCCCCAGACACCTGGTTGTTATCTTTTCAAAGACAAACAAGAGAACATCCTGTATATCGGGAAAGCAAAAAACCTGAAAAAACGGGTGACTAGCTATCTGCATCATCCGATTACTGATGGAAAAACACCCAGTATGCTAGGCCAAGTATACTCTGTTGATTTCATCGCAACTGATACCGAATGCGAAGCATTGATCCTAGAGAATACTCTTATCAAACAACATCAGCCAAAATACAACATTGACCTTAAGGATGCAAAAGGATATGCCTATCTTCGTATCACCGAAGAACCATATCCACGTGTTGTCATCGCTCGAAGGAAACAAGGAGATGGATGGTTCTACGGTCCCTTTGTCTCAGCAGCAGAACGAGATTACATCCTTCAATTCCTTCAGAAAACCTTTCATTTCCGTACGTGTAAACGTCTTCCAAAGAAACCCTGTTTGCGGCATCATATCCACCTGTGTGATGCACCATGTATCAACGCGATCAGTGTTGAAACATATGAACAGAATATCAATCATGCAAAACAGATACTCTCTGGAAATATTAATTCGGTTGTAAAAGAGCTCACCGGACAGATGAATCACTTTGCAGAAAAACAAGGATTTGAACAAGCACTCCTGTTACGTAATCAGATACAAGCATTACAGCATCTGCAGGAACGGCAGAACATGCAACGACAAAAAACCTATGATGAGGATATTATCAACTATCGGATCCATGATGATGCGGTCTATCTACTGGTATTCAATGTGTATAAGGGAACATTGACAAATAAACATGATTTCACCTTTGAGACCCAGGAGGATTTCTTTGAGGAGTTCATCGTTCAGTATTATGCGGAGAACCCGATCCCTAAAGAGCTTATCATGCCTGAAGCCATATCAGGACCAGTGCATGAATATCTTGAACAAGTAAAGGATTCAAAAGTGGTTGTAACCGTTCCTCAGAGAGGCGAGAAAAAACAACTCCTTGATCTTGCTGATAAAAATATTGAACTCACCTTTTTCGCATCAAAGGAAAAGATCGCTCGGCTGCAACAAAAACTACGGCTTCATGAACTACCTCGGGTCATCGAATGTTTTGATATCAGTCATCTCTCAGGAACAAGTATGGTGGGATCCATGATACAATTCAGAAACGGAGGACCAGATAAAAGCAACTACCGAAGGTTCCGTATCAGAACCGTTGTTGGCATTGATGATGTCAGTGCCATCGAAGAGGTTGTCCGTAGGCGATATACGCGGTTAAAACAAGAAAGACAAGATCCCCCCAATCTTATTATCATTGATGGAGGGAAAGGCCAACTCAACCGAGCTCTTGAAGTCCTGCAGGAGTTATATCTTTCAATACCGGTGATTGCCATTGCAAAGAAATTCGAGGAGATCCATATCCCTGGTGAGACACAACCATTACATCTTTCAAAAAAAGACCCTGCACTTCATTATGTTCAAGAGATACGTGATGAGGCACATCGATTCGCCATCTCCTACAATCGCCTTCTTCGAACTAAGGAGCTGACCGCATGAGTAGATTCGAATTGACAACAAAGATGGAACCCAAAGGATCTCAACCAGAGGCAATAGAAAAACTTGTCAACGGGCTTTCAAAAGATTATTCCCATCAGACACTCCTTGGTGTAACGGGCAGCGGGAAAACGTACACCATGGCCCAGGTCATAGACAGAGCCCAACGACCAACGATAGTCATCGCTCATAACAAGACCCTTGCCGCTCAGCTCTATAGTGAGTTCAAAGAGTTTTTTCCAAAGAACCGTGTTGAATATTTTGTCTCCTACTATGATTACTATCAACCAGAATCCTACATCCCATCAAAGGACCTGTATATTGAAAAAGATGCAGATATAAACCCAAAAATCGAGCAGATGAGACTTTCTGCCACTGCATCGCTTCTTTCACGAAGGGATGTTATCGTTGTTGCATCTGTATCTGCCATTTATAGTGTTGGTGATCCAGGTGATTACCAAAGCCTTGGTTTTGAGTTCCAAACAGGGATGGACATCACTCGTCGGGAGATACTTGATAAGCTTATTTCCATGCAGTATGAACGTCATGATATGGACCTGCAGCAAGGTCGTTTCCGTGTGAAAGGTGATGTTATCGATATCATCCCTAGTTATTATGAGAATATCATCCGTCTAGAGCTTTATGGAAACACTATCGATCGTATCAGAGAGCTTGACAAGATAACCCTCGAACCAACTGAGAATTACAAGTATTATTACCTGTATCCCGCGAAACATTTCGTGATACCTGAGGAGAAACAGAAACGAGCTATTGAATCGATAAAACAAGAACTCGAGGAACAGCTCAAAGGTCTTGGTATGATTGAGGCGCATCGGTTGAAGCAACGAACGCTTTATGATATCGAAATGATTGAGGAAACAGGATTCTGTAAAGGTATTGAGAATTATTCCCGTCATTTCGATGGTAGAACACCTGGGGAGAAACCATACTGTCTGCTTGATTATTTCCCTGATGATTTTTTGATGTTCATTGATGAGAGCCATCGGACGATACCGCAGGTCCATGGGATGCATCATGGTGATTATTCTCGTAAAAAAGCACTTATCGACTATGGGTTTCGGTTGAAAAGCGCGTTTGATAATCGACCGTTGACCTTTGCAGAGTTCGAACGGTATATGAACCAGGTCATCTTTGTATCCGCAACACCAGGTGATTATGAACTCCGGGTCTCTCAACAGATCGCTGAACAGATCATTAGACCAACAGGTCTTGTTGACCCTAAGGTGGACGTATCACCAACAAAGGGTCAGATCCCCCATCTTATCAAGGAGATCAATGCATCTATCGAAAGGGGTCAGAGGATCTTAGTAACGACTTTGACTAAGAAGCTCGCAGAGGAGTTATCCAATTATTTTTCCGCTCAAGGTATTAAGACACGATATCTTCATGCTGAGATCGATACGTTGGAACGTACGGAGATCATCAGACAACTTCGTCTTGGTGTCTTTGATGTTCTGGTCGGTATCAATCTTCTCCGGGAGGGGATCGACATCCCAGAGGTAGGGCTTATTGGCATCCTTGATGCAGATAAAGAAGGGTTTCTTAGGGATTATCGTTCTCTTATTCAGATCATTGGTCGGGCAGCAAGGAACGCTGATGCTCGTGTCATCCTCTACGCTGATACCATCACTGATTCAATGCAAAAGGCTCTTGATGAGACCCTACGGAGACGACATCTTCAGATAGCATTTAACAAAAAACATGGAATTATTCCGCAGACGATCATTAAACCTATTGCTGAAAAAACGGTGGATATCAAGGATACCAAGTATATTCCTCGTTCAGAGATACCTGATCTCATAGCACAATTGGAAAAGGAGATGAAGGAAGCATCTGATAGACTTGATTTTGAACGTGCAATCCATCTTCGTGATACCATTAAACAATTCAGAAATCAACTTGGAACAGGTGAATGATATACTTCATGTTCTTTAGAGCATCCAAGGGGTTTGTGCAGGGATTGTATCAAATGCATACCAGGGTATCGAATACACAAAATCAAAATAGGCAAAGATCTGTAATTCTGAAGGTATCTTTTGCCATGTGTTTCCCGATGATGGTTCCCAGTAGTTCTGTTTCCATGTATTTGTCTTTAAAACATCTAAAAGATGCGTGTAGAAGAAGGCGTTTGGTTTATTTTGTTGATCATAGTTCCATCCATTGTTAATGATATTATTCTGCGTTATTTCATTGTCATAACTTCGGTAAATATAGATGGCTGGACCTGCGTTATGAGTAAAATTATTGTTATGGATAACCATCTCACCGCCTTTATAGAGCAGTAGACCAGGGCTCGCACCGACACCCTCATTTTGTCCATTTCCTGATATCTCATTATTGATTATGGTGTGCTGAAATCCACTGAAAATGAGTATCCCATTTGCTTTGTTGAACATAATACTGTTTTGTGATAGTAAATGGTTTGACCCATACAGTTCAATCCCCATGTTATTCTCTAGAAGATCATTATTTGTAAAGAATGTTTGAGTGTTATCATATGAATCTGAGAAGGCTACATCATATCCAAATATCTTGTTTTGTTCTATTGTTGTTCGTTCACAACCGCCGGTAAGATGGATTGCATGATTTCTTGAAACGTTATCTCTTGTGATGAATTCATTTGAAATGATTCTATTGTCCTTTGCATCTTGGATCTGAAGTGCAGAAATTGAATAGAACCCGGCTGTTCCTTCTAATGAAAAAAGGTTGTTCTGGATTGTGTTATTATCAGATCGTATCAGCATCAGACAATGTTCAAATTCTAGAATGGCTGGTGAGCAATTGGTTATGGTGCATCCCTGGATGATGCAATTGCCAGCAATTACGGTAATGGTTGAATTTTGTTGCATTCCATCAATGATTGTATGTTCCTTGCTTTCTCCTTTGAGATTTATTGATTTATCTATCCTAACGTTTTCCTTATATACTCCATTATAGACAAAAATGATGTCTCCATCACTTGCTACGTCTATTGCATCCTGAATACGGGTGTAATCAGCTGTTCCATCATCATCAACATACCATGTAGAAGTTTTATAATTTTTTTTCACAATCTTTTCACAATTAAAATAACAAAATATAAATACAACATATGTTCTATTAATTCTTATAAGAAATAACGGAGGAATGAATCTATGAAAAGAAAAAT